>CABRZA010000036.1 GCA_902475285.1 uncultured Porphyromonadaceae bacterium | reverse complement strand
AACAATATTCACCAAATAATATTTACTATGGATTATCGCATAGACCAATGTTACGAGTTTGAAGTGGTCGAAGGACGCAAGCCTTCCGACGACTCTTTTGTAATCCGTTACACCGACACCAACGGCGAGGTGCAGACATACAAACTTTACAAGATTCCGTTCCAGCGGACACCGACTTTTTCGGATGTCGCCACGGTGAACTGCCGAGTGAAGAACATTGACGCCAACGGGCGCCTGGGGCTTACCTTCAACATAACCTATTATGTCAACCTCCTTTACTCCGGTCTTTATGCCCGAGGCGAGGCTTTTGAGGGCGAGGTGCTCAACGTGCCCAAGAATCCCCGCGAGGAGCCTTACACCATTGTCGACCGCAACGGCATTTTCTTCCGCTACAACGACCCCGACGGCGTGCTGGCCCGCGGCCAGAAGTTGATGTTCACCTTCGGGCGCCTCACGCCCCAGTTTTTCACGCTCAAACGCGTGCAGCAGTCGTCGCGCCTGCAGTTCTTCACACTCGATGCAATCCTCGACGGCGCCGACGTGCAGCCCGAGTACCGCCGCCGCATCGGCGCTATGGTGGAGCGCATGCCGGAGTTTGCCCAGGCTCGCAAGGAGCGCGACAGCGGCAACGCCATGTGGCCCCTTACGGCCGCCCGCACTGTGGCCGACATGCTTCCGGCATGGTTTCTCTCGCCCAAGCTCGGCAAGCACCATCTCTACTACGACCGCATGCTCTCGGCCTACCGCCGTTGCCTGCTTTTCCTTCTCGAAGGCAGCAACTACCTTCTGAACGTGCACATGGAGCAGCGCCGCGCCTACCAGCAGCAGCTCACCGACATGGCCGACGCCATAGAGCCTTACCGAAACACCCTCGACCTCATGGCCCGCGGACAGGTCGACTCCTATGTGGAAGGCATCCTCGACAAACTCCAGCAGTCGGGATACATCTATCACCCGGCCCGTCGCTTCGCCGCGATGATGCTTATCTTCCGCCTCTATCCCGACAAGGTCGGCGACTACCTGACGCGCATCTTCGAGAGCATTTTCAGCCGCGACCTCGACAACTGGACGCGCGAGCCCTTCCGCAGCGCTTTCCTCGAACAGTTCGAAATCTACGTACGCCAGTCGCGCGGCGACATCGACATGCTCCCAATCGCCGAGAGCAGCGACGCCAAGAAGCGCGTCGAGACCGTCATCACCGCCATCGCTCTCCAGCTACTGCTGGCCGACAAGAACGCCGACCTCTCGGCCGTGTGGTCGCTCTTCTACCGCTACATCGCCATCATGAGGCCACTCAACTGCGAGCAGCTGCTCTCGAAGTCGTTCCTGGCACTCATGGGAGCCGACATAAACTCGCGTCTGAAATACGATGACCTCAAGCAGCCCATGATGATGATGACCCAGGCCATAGCCATGCCCGCCGGCAGCATACTCGACCGCATCGAGGGCACGCACCGATTCACAGGCCGCGGCGTGGAACTCAAAATTTCGGCCGACGGCATAAGCCTGCGCCCCGAAGGCCGCGCCGACATCACCGAGCGAGCCATGGCCGACGGCTTCATGCCATGGCTGCAGCCGCAGATTTACGTCAACGGAGTGCGCCCTCTCGGCGGCGCCAAGCTGCGCAAGCTCGCCGACCACAGCCAGTGGTGGAACAGCATAGAGAGCCGTCTCTTCGAGGACAGTGTCCACTCTAAGGCCCAGTCCGACGATGAAGGCAAGGCAGCCATACCTGCCGTGGGCGACGAGGTGTATATCGTAATCGACAGCGTCGTAAATGAAAACGAGGCCAAGCCCGTGTTCCGTTGCCATGTGGCCGACAGCGGCTACGAGCGTGTCGACGGCACAATATGTCTGGCCGACATCGTGGGCTACAAGTTGCCGCATCCGTCGCCGCAGGCATGGCGCACCGACGCCGGCGACGAGCGCGGATTCCTCGCCACTGTCATCGCCGACGACCCCTCGTCGGGCTACCGCTTCTCGCTCGACAGCATGGTTCGCAACTACGTGGCCGACAACTACAACTGCATCGACCACCATGTGGCCAAGATAAAGTCGGCCGGAGGAGCCGACTACAGCGCCGTGAGCGACCTCGGCGTGGGTCTATTCATAGAACGTACACCCGACACGCCGCAGCTCAAAGAGGGCGACATGATTTACTTCCGTTTCAGCAAGCTCGTGCCCACCGACAACTTCAAGGGCACCTTCGTCGACATGGCCGATACCGTCTTCACCGACAACGAGGCCTTCGTGCGACTCATGACTGAAATTGGCGAGGTCGACGACAGCGAGGACGACGACCTCGACATGGTTCGCGACATCGACGAGCTCCTCAGCGCCGACAGCGTGCGCGAAATCATAGAAATATTCCGCTTCCGCGCCATCGGCGACAACGACCTCATCAAGGCCTACGACTATCTCCGCTTCGCCAAGCTGTTGGCCATGACTACCGGCGACGAACGCCTCACACAGCGTGTGGCCACGCACGCCGCCATGCTGGCCCAGCATCAGTTCTTCGCCACCAACAGCCGCCTCGACGCCGACAACCTCGCCCCCCTCGCCGCCGCCGTGGGCGACGACCAGCTTTTGCAGTCGCTCTACCGGCGTCTGGAAATGGTGTCGTGGCTCGGCGAGCCCGAACATAACAGCGAGCTATACTTCGCCGCCGGTGAGGGCAACCTCGAGCTCGAGCACTCCATAGCTCGCATGGTCTTGGCCTACAACATGCTTACCGCCGCCGACAGCGCCACCGCCGCCGACACTCCCGCCGAGGGCATCAAGCGAAGCATCATGAAGCGCCTCAACGTCAACGGCGAAACCCAGCGAGGCAAATACTACGGTTCCGAGTCGAAGTATCTCGAGTTCAAGACATCGCTCGTCTATGTGGCCGGTGCCCCGGGCGAGGAAATGCGCGAGAATCCTTCCGAGCAGACTTATCACATCCTCACCCGCATCGTGGGCTTCCTCAACGCCAACGGCGGCCGCCTCTGCCTGGGCGTGAACAACAACGGCTACGAAGTGGGCATGCACGACGACTTCGCATACTACCGCACCCACCCCATGTATGTGGGCACCTACCAGCACCGCATCAAGGATATCGACGGCCTATGCGTATTTATCGAGAATCTTGTAAAGGAGAAGTTCGGCTCGCGCGTGGCCCGAAAAATCACCGTGTCGGCCGACGACGAGGCCGAGAAGGGTGTAGTGATAATCGACGTGGAGCAGTCGCTTGAGCCCGTCGAAATCGACGGACACCTCTTCGTGCGCCAGAGCGGACAGTCGACATTCGAGTATACCGGCGACGACAAGGAGGACTTCCGCCGCGAGCGCGAGGAACTCATGGCCGAGCAGCGCATGCGTCTGCGCCTCGAGCAGCAGGCCGCAGAGAGCGCGGAGAGCGCTGAGTTCACTGAAAACTCAGAGCACTCAGAAATACCTCAGCCCTCGCCGAGTTCTCCGAAATCCGAGTTCTCCGATAGCGTCGCCAATCCATCGAGTCCGATAGCCACATCTCTGTGGCGCCCAAATGTGCTCCACTCCGACGACGCCGACTATTCCGTGCCCTCGGGCTACCTCTACTTCAAGGACAACGACACCATTGTTCTTTCCGAGCGCGACAAGTACTGCGACTACGACCCCGACTGCCGTCTGGCGCTCGTGATTCCTCAGGAGATTGCCTCCACCGGCTACCTTGTGTTGGGCTATCAGGGCGAGAAAGTGTGCCGCATTCCCCTTCCTGAAATAATAGCCCGCGGCGACAACGCCGTCATCCCCGTGTGGGCCGACGAGCCGCTTATGTTCGCAGCCCTGGCCGACCGAGCCGACATGCTCCTGTGCATCGTGGCCGACAGCAACGACGGCATTTATCGCCGCACCGTCAAAGTGGCCGACATGGAGCAGGTGCACCCGGGCAACGCGCCAGTGCGCTTCCACGGCGCCAACGTCAACCACACCGTGGCCTACGACATCGTCGACAGCCGTGCCGCCTCACGATTCTCCGACAGCGACAACGACCGCCTCGGCACCAAACGAGTAGGCGTGACCCTCCGCACCAAAGAAACACTCCCCGACGGTCCCGCCGCCATTGAGAAGGCCCGCCTCGAAGGTGCTCCCGAAACGTACTGACAATGAATACGAAAGAACCGCTGTTCAGCATAATCACGGCCACCTACAACGCCGCCGATACCGTAGGTCGCACCTTGGCCAGCGTCGACGCCCAGACTTTCGCCGACTACGAGCACATCGTGGTCGACGGAGCCTCGGCCGACGGCACCACAGGACTTGTCAATGCTGCCGAAAATCCCGCGCGCCGCATGATTTCGGAGCCCGACAGAGGACTTTACGACGCCATGAACAAAGGTATCGCCACAGCCACGGGGCGCTACCTCATCTTTCTCAACGCCGGCGACAAGTTCCACTCCCCCGACACGCTGAAGCTCCTGGCCGACGCCGTGGCTCGCGAAGACTCGCCCGGCATAGTATACGGACAGACTCTCATCGTCGACGACGCGGGGCGCACCGTGGGCGAACGCCACCTCCGCGCCCCGGCCGAGCTCACCCTCAAATCGTTCGCCCGAGGCATGCTCGTGTGCCACCAGGCTTTCGTACCATTGCGCCGCATAGCGGGCTTCTACAACCTCAAATACCGCTATTCGGCCGACTACGAGTGGTGCATACGCTGCCTCCAGCATTCTCGGAAGAATGTAGGCCTTACCGACACGTACCTTGTGGACTACCTCAGCGAAGGCCTCACCACGCGCCACCGCCTTCCGTCGCTTATGGAGCGATTCCGCATCATGTCCTACTACTACGGCTTCTTCTCAACCGTCTGCCGCCACTTCGGCTTTGTAGTCAGGGCCCTGCGGCGCCGACTGAAACATTGACACGATGATACTTCTCAATACCACCTTCAGTGTCGACGACGCCGTCGCCGACGACTTCTTCGATTTCCTGCGTCGCCGCTATGTACCCTCCGCACGCCGCTGCGGCCTCGGCTCGCCCCTGCTGGGCAAGGTGCGCGTCGACGCCGAGCGCAACTTCGTTACCGCCGGCACATCGCACAGCTACGCCCTTCAGCTCCTGGCTCCCGACGGTGCCGCGGCCGATGCCTTCGTCTCGGGTCACCAGCTTCCCCTCCTGGCCGAGATGTCGGCCAAGTGGGGACCGTCCGTCACCTACTTCTGCACCGCCCTCGACATCGTAGACTCCTATAAATGAACGTCAACGCCAAAGTAAAAGCCGCCGACCGCGTGATTCTGGGCATCGACCCCGGCACCAACGTCATGGGCTACGGCATCCTCGGCGTCACCGGTGGCAAGCCCGCCATGATAGCCATGGGCCTGATAGAACTCTCCAAGGTAGGCGACCACTACCTGCGCCTGGCACGCATATATGAGCGCGTGGCCATGCTCGTCGACGAGTTCTGCCCCGACGAACTCGCTATCGAGGCTCCATTCTTCGGCAAGAACGTGCAGTCGATGCTCAAGCTCGGGCGTGCCCAAGGCGTGGCCATGGCCGCCGCCCTCAGCCGCGGCGTGCCCATAGCCGAGTACGAGCCGCGAAAAATCAAGCAGTCGATCACCGGCAACGGCGCCGCATCGAAAGAACAGGTGTGCGAGATGCTCCGCCGCATCCTCGCCATACCCCGCGAGAGCATATTGCCCAAACTCGACGCCACCGATGCCCTCGCCGCCGCCCTCTGCCATTTCTACGAGTCGCAGAAGCCGGCCGTGGCCAAAGGGCCCTCGTCGTGGAAGGAATTCATAGCCCGCAATCCCGACAAAGTCCACAAATAGTTTGTTATAGTAAAGACATCCCTCACCATATCCGCATCATGAGCACTTCCGAAGAGCAACGTATCATAGAGCTCCGCAACGAACTCAACCGCCACAACTACAACTACTACGTGCTGAACCGCCCCGAAATAGGCGATCAGGACTTCGACATGCTCCTCAAAGAGCTCGAGGCCCTCGAGGCGCGTCACCCCGAGATGTACGACGCGGCGTCGCCCACGCAGCGTGTCGGCTCCGACCTCACCGAGGGCTTCGTGCAGGTGCCGCATATATACCCCATGCTCTCGCTGGCCAATACCTACTCCATCGACGACGTCGATGCCTGGGCGCGACGCGTCGACGAAGCTCTCGGAGGCCAGCAGGCGCTTATGGTGGGTGAGATGAAGTTCGACGGCACAGGCATATCGCTCATCTACGAGCACGGGCGCCTGGTGCGTGCCGTGACGCGCGGCGACGGCGAGCATGGCGACGACGTAACGGCCAACGTACGCACAATCCGTTCCATACCCCTCGTTCTGCAAGGCGAGGACTATCCCGATTTCTTCGAGATTCGCGGCGAAATAGTGTTGCCCTGGGCCGAGTTCAACCGCCTCAATGCCGAACGCGAGTTTGCCGGAGAATCGCCTTTCGCAAATCCCCGCAACGCCGCAGCCGGAACCATAAAGCTCCTCAATCCGGCCGAAGTTGCCTCCCGAGGACTCGATGCATATCTCTATTATCTTCTTGGCGACAATCTCCCCGCCGACAACCACTATGACAACATGATGGCCGCCCGCAGCTGGGGCTTCAAGGTGTCGGATGCCATGACTCTACTCCATAGCATCGACGAAGTAGACGCTTTCATAAAGCATTGGGATACCGCCCGCAAGGAACTCCCCGTGGCAACCGACGGCCTCGTGTTCAAGGTCAACAGCCTCCGCCAGCAGCTCAACCTCGGCTTCACCGCCAAGTCGCCGCGATGGGCCGTGGCGTATAAGTTCGCCGCCGAGCGTGCCGCCACGCCTCTGCGCTTCGTGTCGTTCGACGTGGGCCGCACCGGCATAATAACCCCCGTGGCCAACCTTGAGCCCGTGCTCCTCTCGGGTACAGTGGTGAAGCGCGCCAGCCTTCACAACGCCGACATAATGCGTGCCCTCGACATTCGCGACGGCGACACGCTCTATGTGGAGAAGGGTGGCGAAATCATACCCAAAATAACGGGCGTCGACCTCGACCGCCGCCAACCCGGCGCAGAGCCGGTGGGGTTCGTGAGCCATTGCCCGGCCTGCGGAACGCGGTTGCTGCGCGTAGAAGGCGAGGCCGCCTGGGTGTGCCCCAACAAGGAAGGTTGCGTGCCGCAAATTGTGGGGCGTATAGAACATTTCGTAGGTCGCCGCATGATGAACATCGACGGTATAGGCGAGGAAACCGCCGCCGCCCTCCACGCCGCAGGCCTTGTCGACAATGTCGCCGATCTCTACGACCTCACCATCGAACAGCTCCTCGGCCTCGACGGCTTCCAGCAGAAGAGCGCGCAGCGTGTGCTCGACGGCATTGCCGCCAGCCGCGCCGTGCCCTTCGAGCGTGTGGTCTACGCCATATCCATACCTTTCGTGGGGGAGACCACCGCACGCAAGCTCGCCCGTGCCGCCGGCGACATCGACAAACTCATGGCCATGCCGGCGGCGCAGCTCGAGGCCGTCGAGGATGTGGGCCCGCGCATAGCCCTCGCCGTCGAGAGCTTCTTCGCCGACCCGCAGAACCGCCGCATGGTGGAGCGTCTGCGCGCCGCCGGCCTCACTATGGCCGTTGCCGAAGATGCTATTCCCCGGCAACTTTCCGATGCCCTCGAAGGGAAGACATTCGTAATCAGCGGCGTTTTCTCCCTCCACTCCCGTGAGGAGTATAAGTCGATGATAGAGAGCCACGGCGGACGCAACAGCGGCTCCATATCGAAGAAAACCGACTACGTCCTCGCCGGCGACAACATGGGCCCTGCCAAGCTTGAAAAAGCCCGCAGCCTCGGCATTCCGATTATCGACGAGCACCAATTCCTTGCGATGATAAATTAGGTGTGAGGTCTGAGTTATGAGTTATTAAGTAGGTATGAAGTCAGAGTTATGAGTTATTAGGTTGCTATTCAAATCGTAACTCATAACTATGACCTCTGACATACTTCATAACTCTGACCTCATACCTGCCCCTGCCCTCGGGCTGGGCCGTTGCTGATGTAGCGCTCGTAGTAGGTGAAGATGATGGCGGTGGCCGGAAGGGCGATAATCATGCCTATGATGCCCAAGAGCGAGCCCCACACCGAGAGGCTCAGCAGAATCATGGCGGGGTTGAGGCCCATCTCGCGACCCATGATGTGGGGCGTCACCACATAGTCGCACAGGCACTGGCTGATGAGGTATACCAGGCCGCACTTGCCCAGCAGTCCGAGGAAGTGGACTTCGCCACCGAGCGAATAAATGAAGCACAGAGCCGCCACAGGAATGAGGGTGACGTACTGGAAATAGGGTATCATATAGAGTGTGCCCACAATCAGGCCCATCGGTATGGCCAGCGGAAGGCCGACGATGGAAAAGCCCGTACAGTAGAACACCATGGCGCACAGCGCCACCATGCCCTGACCGCGGAAGTAGCTGTTCATGCTTCGCGCCACGTCGTGCACAACGCCCATCATGCGGTCGCGGTAGTTGGAGGGAATGATGAGCTTGAAGCCCCGTACTATCTGTGGATAGTCGATGAGGACGAAGAGTATGTAGATTAGCGTAAGCAGCACCATCAGCAGGCGTTCGACTATGTCGATTGATTCTTCTATTATCGACGATCCGCTGCTTATGATTGTTTCGAGGTGCGAGGTGTCGAAGAACTGCCTCAGGTTGTCGGGGTCGAGATAGCGGCTGACGAAGTCGACAAAATCCACATAGGGCTGCGGCAGCGGCCGGGTGCCCAGAGGTGACGCTCTCGATTATGGCGTCGAGGGTGTTCATTTCTTTCATCACGGAGGGCAGGAATAAATATACAATGAGACCTAAGGCTACCGTCACATCGAGCAGCGTGAGGACAGCCGGCAGTGCGCGTCCCTTGCAGCGCGTGAGGCGGCGGTTGAAGATTACCACGGGCTGCAGCAGGTATGCCACGAAGCAGGCTATGAAGAAAGGCAGCAGCACGCCGCTGAGGTAACGTATCAGCAGCACTATGGCAGCGGCCAGTGCAAGACCGATGAGCAGCCGCATGATGCGGTCGGTGGTCCAGTAGGAGGATGCAGGTGATGATGGCGACGACATGATGAATTTCTTTTTCGTTGTGAGAGGACGGATGCGTGTGCTTTGGCGCGGGCATATCCTCATATCCTCATTAAACTTAATTATGTATAAAACATTTGCAGCGTGCCTAATGTTTTGTAATTTTGTCAAACTTTTCGTTAGCCTCGTGCGTTTAGATAGAAAATTCATCTCATTACGCTATGAATACTCCTACAATGAGTGAGAAGACCCGGCGCCGCACTGTTGTGGCGGCAATAATTCTGGCAGTCGTTGCCGCTGTTGCAGTGGCGCTGTATTTCATTCTGCGCCCGCAACCCGCGCCGCCGGCAATGCCTGTGGTCGACGTACAGAAGGTGCGTCAGGCCGATGTGAATGTCTACGGCGAATACGTGGGCCGCATACGTGCGCAGCAGTTCGTCGAAATCCGTGCCCGTGTCGAGGGCTACCTCCAGCAAATGTTCTTCGAGGAGGGCACCGATATAAAGAAGGGTCAGACGCTCTTCATAATCGACCCCAAGGTATACCGCGCACGCGCCGAGAAGGCCCGCGCGCAGCTCAACAAGGCGCGTGCACAGGCTCTCAAAGCCGAGCGCGACCTGGCGCGCATACGCCCGCTCTACGAGCAGAACGCCGCCTCGCAGCTCGACCTCGACAATGCCGTGGCCGCCTACGAGAGCGCCAAGGCCGAAGAGAGCGTGGCCCAGGCCGACCTCACACAGGCCGAGCTCACACTCAGCTACACCACAGTGAGCAGCCCCATATCGGGCCGGATATCGGAGCGCAGCGCCGACATAGGCACCCTCGTGGGGCCTACGGGCAAGTCGCTGCTGGCAACGGTGGTGAAGAGCGACACCGTGCTGGTCGACTTTTCCATGACAGCCCTCGACTATCTCACCAGCAAGAACCGCAACGTAAATCTGGGCCAGCGCGACGACAACCGCGAGTGGAATCCGTATATAACCGTTACACTCGCCGACGGCTCGCCATACCCCTACCGAGGTCTTGTGGACTTCGCCTCGCCCTTGGTCGACCCGGCTACGGGCACCTTCTCGGTGCGTGCCGAGATGCCCAACCCCAACCATGTGCTGCTGCCGGGCGAGTTCACTCGCGTGCGAGTGCTAATGGATGTTCGCGCCAATGCCATCGAGGTGCCGTCGAAGGCTCTCGAAATTGAGAAAGGTGCCGCTTACGTGTATGTAGTGCGCCCCGACAGCGTGGTTGAGCGTCGTTTTGTTGAAACTGGTCCTGAAGTCGGCAACGATATAATAATCGAGCGCGGTCTCGCCGCCGGAGAGGACGTGGTGACCGAAGGCTACCACAAGCTGCGCCACGGCATGAAAGTGCGTCCCGTGGAGATGCCCGACACTATCGCAACGGCAACAGCTATCTGACGAGCCTATGAAACGGAATTTCTTCCTCGACCACCCGGTGTTCTCTATCGTCATATCGATAGTGATCACCATTCTGGGCTGCATAGGCCTGGCCATGCTGCCCGTCGACCAGTATCCGCGCATAGTGCCGCCGGTGGTGCGCGTGTCGGCTACCTATCCCGGTGCCGACGCCATGACCGTAACCCAGGCCGTGGCCACGCCCATCGAGCAGGAACTCAACGGCACTCCAGGCATGATATATATGTCGAGCTCCAGCTCCAACAGCGGCGGATTCTCTGCCTTGGTTACTTTCGATATCGGCGTCGACCCCGAGCTTGCCGCCGTCGACGTGCAGAATCGTGTGAAGAAGGCCGAGAGCCGCCTCCCGGCTGAGGTGGTGCAGAACGGCATAAGCGTGGAGAAGGAGACGGCCAACAAGCTCATGACCATCACCCTGCTGTCGTCCGACCCCAAATACGACGAAATATACCTCTCCAACTACGCCACCCTCAACGTACTCGACCTTCTGCGCCGTGTGCCCGGCGTGGGCAGCATACGCAACGTGGGAAGCCGCTATTACGCCATGCAGATTTTCGTGCAGCCCGACAAGCTCGCCGACATGGGACTCACCGTACAGGATATCCAGAACGCTCTCAAAGACCAGAACCGCGAGTCGGCGGCCGGCGTCCTGGGCCAGGCACCCATGGAGGGCATTGACGTGACCGTGCCCATCATCGCCCGCGGACGTCTGTCGAGTGTGGCCGAGTTCGAGGACATCGTGCTCCGCGCCAATGCCAACGGTTCGGTCATACGTCTTCGCGACGTGGCGCGCGTGAGCCTTGAGGCATCGAGCTACAGCACCGAGAGCGGCATCAACGGCGGAAATGCCGCGGTGCTCGAAATCAATATGCTTCCGGGTGCCAATGCCCTGGAGGTTGCCGACCGCGTGAAGGCCACCATGGAGGAAATAAGCGAAGGATTCCCCGAAGGCCTGCGCTACGAGATACCCTTCGATATGACCACCTACATCAGCGAGTCGATTCACCACGTCTACCGTACGTTCTTCGAGGCTCTCGTGCTTGTGATTCTTGTGGTGTTCCTTTCCTTGCAGAACTGGCGCGCCACCCTCATCCCCGTAATCGCCGTGCCCATATCGCTCATAGGTACCTTCGGCGTGATGCTTATTTTCGGCTTCTCGCTCAATATGCTCACCCTCCTGGGCCTCATCCTCGCCATAGGCATCGTGGTCGACGACGCCATAGTGGTGGTTGAGAACGTCGACCGCATCATGGAGCGCGACCGCGTGTCGCCGGCCGAGGCCACGCGTCGGGCCATGGACGGCCTGGGCTCGGCACTCGTGGCTATGTCGCTTGTGCTCTGCGCCGTATTCGTGCCGGTGAGCTTCCTTCCCGGTATCACAGGGCAGCTCTACCGCCAGTTTACGGTCACTATTGCCGTGAGTGTGATAATATCCACCGTCGTGGCCCTCACGCTGTCGCCGGTGATGTGCGCCAAGCTCCTGCGTGCGCCCTCGCACCGCCGCAAGCCGCGCCTCTTCCGCATAATCAACTACCGTCTCCTCCAGGGCAACCGCTTCTACTGCCGCCAGGTGCGCCGCGCCATAGCGCACCCCAAACGTATGTTTGCCGGCTTTGGTATAGCGCTGATATTCATCTATGTAGCCAACGCTTTGCTGCCGTCGAGCTTCATGTCGCCCGAGGACCAGGGCTATTTCACCGTCGAGCTTGAGCTTCCCGAAGGCGCCACCATCGAGCGCACGCGCCGCGTGACCGACCGCGCCATAGAGTTCCTTATGGCCGACAAGGATGTTGCTCATGTGCTCAATGTCACCGGCTCGTCGCCGCGCTCGGGTTCCAACCAGGCCCACGCCGCACTCACCGTAATTCTCAAACCGGCCGGCGAGCGGGGAGCCAACTCGCTGCGCGAGTGCCGTGAGCGCGTGGCTGCCGAATTCAGCCAGTATACCGAGGCCAATGTATACTTCTTCACGCCGGCCATCATCCCCGGTCTGGGTACGTCGGGCGGCTTCGAGATGGCACTCGAAGCGCGAGGCGATGCCACCTATGCCGACTTGGTGCGCGCCGTCGACACCCTGCGCCACTATACCTCGCAGTGCCCCGAATTCGCCGGCCTCAGCACATCGCTTCAGCACGATATCCCCCAGCTGTTCTTCGATGTCGACCGCGACAAGGCCAAGCTCCAGGGCATACCCATGAGCAGCATTTTCAGCACCATGAAGGCCTTCACCGGCTCGGTGTATGTCAACGACTTCAACATGTTCAACCGCATCTACCGCGTATATATCCAGGCCGAAGCACCCTACCGCCGCGACCGCTCCAACCTCAACCTCTTCTATCTCCGCGCTGCCGACGGCTCAATGGTTCCCGTTACCTCGCTCGGCACCACGCGCTATACTTCGGGGCCTGGCACGATAGGACGTTTCAACATGTTCAACACCGCCATGGTGAGCGGCGAGGCCGCCCGCGGCTATTCCACCGGCCAGGCCATGGATAAGCTCGAAGGGATAGTGCGCACGCATCTGCCGTCGAACATAGGCGTTGAGTGGGCCGGTCTCAGCTACCAGCAGAAGCACAACGCCGGCAATACCGGCGCCGTTCTTGCCTTGGCCTTCCTCTTCGTCTTCCTCTTCCTTGCGGCGCTCTACGAGAGCTGGACAGTGCCTCTGGCAGTAATACTCTCGCTGCCTGTGGCGGGTGTGGGAGCATATCTCGGCATAGCCGTGTGCGGCTTGGAGAACAATATCTATTTCCAAATCGGACTGGTGATGCTCGTTGGCCTCGTAGCCAAGAACGCAATCCTAATCGTGGAGTTTGCCAAGGAGGCCGTCGATGCCGGTGCCGATGCCATGCACGCCGCCCTCACCGCCGCGCGCCTGCGCTTCCGCCCTCTGGTGATGACCTCATTGGCCTTCATGCTCGGCCTCCTGCCGCTGGTGTTTGCCTCCGGCCCCGGCTCGGCAGCACGCCGTGACATTGGCACAGGTGTGTTCTTCGGCATGCTTGTGGCCATAACTGCCGGCATAGTGTTCGTGCCATTCTTCTTCGTGATTATCGACAAGGCCAAACGCGCCCTGGCTCGCCGGCGCCAATCCAATAGTGAAGCTCATGAAAACTAAACTCTTGATTTTCATTACCGTCATTGCGGCCCTCACTTCTTGCTCGGGAGTGAAGAATCTGCCCAAGGCGCAGCTCGAGCTACCAGGTGAGCTCGCCGGCAACAGCACCGACACTCTCACGCTCGCCGACCTCGAGTGGTGGAAGTTTTACACCGACTCGGCCCTCACCGACATCATCAGCCAGACTTTGGCCCACAACCGCGACTTCCTCGCCGCGGCAGCAAGGGTAGAGGAGTTGCGCCAGCTCTACGGCGTGGCGCGCCTCAACATGACACCTACGGTGTCGGGTCTCGTCGCCGCCGACAACGAAACCAACGACTATCACGGCAAGAAGCATACGTCCGACGCTGAATACGACATCAAGGCTACCGTCAACTGGGAAATCGACCTCTGGGGCGGCCGCCGCTGGGCGCAGCGCAAGGCCGGAGCGCAGTTCGAGGCCACCGAATACGAGCGTCGCGCCATGAAGATGACGCTCGTGGCCGAGGTGGCGTCGGCCTACTTCCGCCTGGTGGCCCTCGACAACGAGCTCGCCATCGTGCGCCGCACGCTCTTCACGCGCGAGGAGAACCTCAAAAAGGCCAAGTTGCGCTTCGAAGGCGGACTAACGCCCGAAACCGTCTACCGCCAGGCCGAGGTGGAATATGCCTCTACGGCGGCCCTCATCCCAGGCCTCGAGCGCAGCATTGCCGTGCAGAAGAACGCTATAGCCCTCCTCATAGGCCGCTATCCGGGCGAGGAGATAGCACGCGGAAAGCTCGATTTCGACCGTCCGCTCGACTCTCCTTTCCCCGTGGGCGTGCCATCGGGACTGCTCATGCGTCGACCCGACCTTCGCGCCGCCGAGGCCGACCTCCGTGCGGCTCTCGCAAACGTGGGCGTGACCTACGCCGACCGCTTTCCGCGCCTCTCAATCTCCCTTACCGGCGGTCTTGAGAACGATGAAGTCAAAGGATTCTTCCAGTCTCCTTTCAGCTATGTACTTGGCTCCGTCACCGGCACAATCCTCGATTTCGGCCGCAACAAGCGGCGCTACAAAGCCTCTATTGCCGCCTACGAGCAGGCCCGTCTCCATTACGAGCAGACCGTGCTCACGGCCTTTCATGAGGTCGACGATGCTGCCGTGACATTCCGCCTGGTACGTCAGACCACAGCGCGCCGCCGCGAGCTCCTCGATGCCGCCCACAAATACGCCCAGCTGGCTTACATACAGTACAATATGGGCGTGATAAACTATATCGACGTGCTCGACGCCTCTCGCCGATACTTCGAGGCACAGGTGGGCCTGGCCAACGCCGTGCGCGATGAATATCTCGCCATGGTAAACCTCTACCGTGCCCTCGGAGGAGGTTGGCGGTAGGTGCGGCATCTTGGTGCGGTTTTAGGATATGTTGTAAAACATATAATTTTTTTGTCTTTTTGTTTGTTAGTTTAATAAAATGGTGCTAATTTAGCACATCCATTTACAAAGCGCCATAAACAGCGCTCCGCGAGACCGACTAACATGAATATTTACACTCATACTAACAAGGCTCTATATGACTAAGACAATCACCTTCAACGAACTTCGCCGTCTGAAAGACCGCCTTCCCGACGGCTCGATGCATAAAATAGCCGACCGTCTCAATACAACAGTACAAACCGTCCGCAACTACTTCGGCGGCTCCAACTACGACTTCGGCAAGAACTGCGGTGTGCATATCGAACCGGGTCCCGACGGAGGCATCGTCGTCCTCGACGACAGCACCATCTACGATATGGCAGTGGAAATTCTGCAAAAAGAGGAGGCCGCTGAATAAGCCGTGCTTCCTCGTTCTATTTCACTGCATAAATTGGAAATAGAGTTGGTCGCAGGGGTGGGGTAGTACTCCGCCCCTGCGTTTTATTCTCCTCAAATACACTCACCATATGTCGCGCTTCATAACCCTCGCAATCCATACCTACGACCGCGCCGTGGCTCTCCGCGCTCTCCTCGAAGCCGAGGGTGTGGCCGTGGAGCTCCACAACATCAACCTCGAAGTGCCCGGCCTGTCGTCGGGTGTGCGAGTGCGCATACCCGAAAGCGACCTTCCGCTGGCACTCAGAATAGTGGAGAACCGCGAACTATTTGCCGACCCCGTGGAAGAGCGCCCGGCCCACACCTTCCTCGTTCCAGTCGACTTGGGGGAGACATCCTATAAGGCGGCCGTGGTGGCCGCCAGTCTTGCATCGGCAACAGGCGGCCGCATAACATTCCTATACAGCTATCTCGACCCCTACCTGGCTGGGAAGGTGCAGTTTACCGATACTCTTAGCTACGAGATAGGTGACCGCGGCGCACGGCGCATGCTCGAAGACAACGCCCGCGGTCTCCTCGACAATTTTGCCCAACGCCTCAAAAGTGATATGAAAAAAGGCGCAGTCGCCGCCGCGAAGTATACTACAAAGGTCGTCGAGGGCGTGCCTGAGGATGCTATCGTCGACTATGCGCGCAACGAGCGACCTTCACTCATCGTGATGGGCACCCGCGGCGCCGACCGCAAGGACAAGGACTACATAGGCAGCGTCACGGCCGAGGTTCTCGACGAAGGCCGGTTCACCGTACTCACCGTTCCGGCGCCCGTTGAGGTCGATAAGGTGCTCCGCCCGGTCAACATCCTTTTCCTGAGCAACCTCGACCAGGACGACATCCTCGCCGTCGACGCCCTCTACCGTATATTCGGCGACACAGCCGCCAGTGTCACTATAGTCCATGCGCCGGCAAAGCGCCGTTTCTCCGACGCTTCCACACAAAAAGCCCTGCAGGCGCTGAGCAACTTCTGCAGGGACAATTTCAAGCACTATACCTTCGTGACGGTGCCAATAGATCTGAACAATGTTGAAGATGAGTTCCTGAGCCTACGGCGCGAGCGTGACTACGATCTCATCGTGGTGCCCAACCGACGCCGCAACGCATTCAGCCGCCTCTTCAACCCGGGCCTGGCACACCGCCTGCTCTTCCACACCGACATCCCGATGCTCGTCATTCCGGTCTGAACAGCTTTGGTAAGAATCGGCTCAGATACACACGCCAGTTGCGCCATATGTGGCCGTCGCCGCTCTCATAATATACATAGGGATAAGTCTTGGAGTCGAGAAGCTCACGGAAGCGGCGATTGTTCTCGTAGAGGAAATCCTTCTCGCCGATGGCAATGTAATACAGTGCGGGACGGGCGGCGAACTGCGCGGCCAGCTTGCCTTCGAAATTCTCATATATCGGCGACCCCGTCATCCTTTCCGGCCTTATCGCCGCCGAGAAAAGACCGATGTAGTCGAATACTTCCGGGTATTCCTTCGAGATGTTCAGCGCGTGGAAGCCGCCCATCGACAGTCCGGCTATCGCCCGGCCACCCTTTTCGGCACGCGTGCGGTATGTGCCGTCGACATAGGCCACAATCTCCGGGAAGGCCGTTTCGAACGAGCCCTCCATCGTCTTGGGCAGGCGTGCCGTGGGTGCGACAAGTCCGGCCGACGTCTCGCCGGGAGCCGCCTCCTGCGATGCGTTGCCGTTGGGCATCACCACAATCATGGGCTCGGCCTCGCCGCGTGCTATCAGATTGTCGAGAATCTGCGCCGCGCGACCGAGTTCTGTCCAGGCGTTTTCGTCGCCGCCCATGCCGTGGAGAAGGTATAGCACGGGGTAGCGGCGTTCGGCCGAGTTCTCGTAGCCCGCGGGCGTGTAAACCGTCAGCCGCCGGCGAAGGCCGAGCACAGGGCTGTCGTACCACACCTTGTGCAGCGCCCCGTGGGGCACGTCGTTCACGCTGTAAAGGTCGCTGCGTTCGCCCGGCACGATGAAAATGTTGCTCACCGACGCGATGTCGCGAAGCATGTAGACATTCGACGGGTCGTTCACTTTCAGCGAGTCCACCACAAACGAATAGCTATAAAGTTCCGGTGCCAACGCCTCACCTGTGGTATACGACCACAGGCCGTCGGCGCCGCGCTCCAACGCCGCGAACCCCGGACCTTCCACAGGCCCGACAGGCGTATCGATTTGCCGAGGTGCCAGAAAGTCGCCCGTCACAAGCACTTGCCTGGCAGCGGAAGCATTGATGCGAAAGGTCACGGTGTTGTTCTCATTGATTTGCGGCGATACCACATCGATGGCCGACCCGAGAGCCTGCTGCCCCCATGCCGCCGTCGACACAGCCATAGCGCATGCCGCTGCAATAAATATCCTCATAAGATTAGATTTAAGTTCATACCTTAAAAACGCATCGTATCCCCTTTTATTATTCTACTGTTGTTCTACGCTCCACTTGCTCTCAATTGAATTAATAACATCCATCTGCCGTATGGCCTTATTGGAACACCTGGTTTCCTATCCCCTCCAACGGGCCTCTGAGTGGCTCAAAAAAACATCAAAATTTAAAATTTTTGGAAAAATATTTG
>CABRZA010000035.1 GCA_902475285.1 uncultured Porphyromonadaceae bacterium | reverse complement strand
TGTGCAACACCCTCGCCTCTCTAATGCAAACTACTATATGTTTAGAACGTTACCACCGCCTGAGCGGGCGCAATATATTGCGCCCCTACTTCGTTGCTGCAACATACTGCTATTTAAGACATTGTTTTAAGTTAGTGACATTGCAATATATTGCGCTCCTACTTCGTCGCTATTGGTTTGATAATCAAGACACACCCATATAATAATGGTATTATCGCCCGGGCGACGGTGTTTTTTGTTCATAGCTTGCGTAGCCCCGTGAAATTAATGTAAAAAAGCCGCCGGCCCTTGCGAGGGTCGGCGGCTGCTGTTATGCCTTGTAGAAATTATTCTGCTGCGGGGAGTTCGGGCTCCTTGGTTTCGGCCTCGGCTACTTCAACGGGGTTTTCGGTAGCTGCGGCGGGAGCGGCTGCCTTGCGGCGGCTGCGGCGGGTCTTGGCCTTTGCCTCGCTCTTGGCGTTGAGCATGGCTTCGTTGTAGTCAACGAGCTCGATGAAGCAGGTCTTGGCATTGTCGCCCAGACGGTTGCCGGTTTTGAGGATACGGGTGTAGCCACCGGGACGGTTGGCGATTTTCTCGGCTATCTCCTGGAAGAGAATCTTTACGGCCTCTTTGTTCTGGAGGTAGCTGAACACCAGACGGCGGTTGGCCATGGTGTCTTCCTTGGCGCGGTTGATCAGGGGCTCGGCGTATACGCGGAGAGCCTTTGCCTTGGCAAGGGTTGTGAAGATACGCTTGTGGAAGATGAGCGATATCGTCATGTTGGCCAGCAGGGAGTCGCGGTGGGCTTTCTTGCGGCTGAGGTGATTGAATGATTTATTGTGTCGCATCGGGCTTATTCTTTATCGAGTTTGTATTTGGAGATATCCATGCCGAAGCTCAGGTTGAGGCTTGCGAGAAGCTCTTCGAGCTCTACGAGCGATTTGCGTCCGAAGTTGCGGAATTTCAGCAGGTCGGTCTTGTTGAACACCACCAGCTCGGCGAGTGTCTCCACTTCGGCGCTTTTGAGGCAGTTGAGGGCACGAACCGACAGCTGCATGTCGACGAGCTTCGATTTGAGAAGCTGGCGCATGTGGAGTACTTCTTCGTCGAAGTCTTCGCCCGGGTCGACCTCGGCGGTCTCGAGGGTAATTTTTTCGTCGGAGAAGAGCATGAAGTGGTATATCAAGATTTTAGCTGCCTCTTTTACGGCATCCATCGGAAGTATCGACCCGTTGGTGGTGACCTCCATTGTCAGTTTGTCGTAGTCGGTCTTCTGGTCGACGCGGTAGTTCTCGACAGTGTACTTGACGTTCTTTATGGGAGTGTAGATGGAGTCGATGGCGATGGTGTTGATATCGGCATCGGGAATCTCGTTTTCTTCGGCGGGAACCCATCCACGGCCCTTGTTGATCGTCAGGACAAGGTTGAAACTTGCGCTGGGATCCAAATGACATATCACCAGTTCGGGGTTCATGACCTCGAAGTTAGAGAGAGCGGTGGCGATGTCGCCGGCTGTGAACACTTCTTTACCTGAGACGAGTATGGTGACGCGTTCGTCGTCGTGACCCTCGACTTTCTGTTTGAGGTCGACCTGCTTGAGGTTGAGGATGATGTTGGTGACATCTTCCTTTACGCCAGGCACGGCATCGAATTCGTTCTTAACGCCGTCGATTTTTATCGAGGATATCGCGTAGCCCTCCAGGGAGGAGAGCAGTACGCGACGAAGGGCGTTGCCTACGGTGATGCCATAGCCGGGTTCCAAAGGCTTGAACTCGAATTTGCAGTAGAAATTGTTGATTTCTACTATTGTAATGTCTTCAGGTTTTTGGAATGCTAATATAGCCATGGATCGTGGGGTGTTAGGTGGGTTTATGCCTTGGAGTAGAGCTCGACGATGAGCTGCTCCTTGATGGTCTCGGGGATGTCTTCACGAGCCGGCACGTGAAGGAACTTGCCGGCACGGGTTGCATCGTCCCATTCCAACCAGGGGTACTTGCTGTGGTTGAAACCTGCGAGGGCATCGGCGATGACCTCGAGCGACTTGCTGCGCTCGCGGACGCCTACGATGTCGCCGGGCTGAACGGTGAACGACGGGATGTTGACAACCTCACCGTTGACCACGATGTGGCGGTGGAGAACCAGCTGACGGGCGGCGGCACGTGTGGGGGCTATGCCCAGACGGTATACGACGTTGTCGAGGCGGCTCTCGAGAAGCTGAAGAAGGATTTCGCCCGTAATACCCTTCATGCGGGATGCCTGCTCGAAGAGGTTGCGGAACTGGCGTTCGAGGACACCGTAGGTGTACTTTGCTTTCTGCTTCTCGCGGAGCTGTACGCCGTACTCACTGGTTTTGCGACGCTTGTTGGCGCCGTGCTGGCCCGGGGGGAAGTTGCGACGTGCCAATACTTTGTCCTCGCCGAAAATCGGTTCGCCGAATTTACGGGCTATTTTGGTCTTGGGACCTGTGTATCTTGCCATTGTTGATGTCTGTTTGTGGCTCCGGCCTGTGGGGCTATGCGGCACCGGGAGTGTCTGAACGCAGCCGCGACCATAGAGAGGTGATAAATATGGTCTTTTTCGTGTCAGTGGCCGCTCCCTGCCGCCGTGCCTTGCCGTCACGCACTGTGACGGCGGCGACCGGCGCTGTTTTGGTTGCTTTGGTTGTGACTAAAAGTGAAAGTAAATCTTGCGTTCCCCGAGGCCCTCGACGGGCCGCGGGGGCGGCGCCGTTTTACACTCGTCTGCGTTTTGGCGGACGGCATCCGTTGTGCGGCAGCGGAGTGACGTCGATGATTTCGGTCACTTTGATTCCGGCGCCGTCGATGGTACGCACTGCGCTCTCACGACCGTTGCCCGGGCCTTTGAGATATGCCTTCACTTTGCGGAGGCCCAGGTCGTAGGCCACCTTGGCGCAATCCTGAGCTGCCATCTGGGCGGCATAGGGGGTGTTTTTCTTGCTTCCGCGGAAGCCCATCTTGCCGGCGCTCGACCAGGAGATGACTTGTCCCTCGCTGTTGGCAAGGCAAACAATGATATTGTTGAACGAAGAGTGAACGTGAAGCTGTCCTTCGGCGCCCACCTTAACGTTGCGCTTCTTAGCTGCGACTGTCTTTTTTGCCATAGTTCAGGTTTATTTAGTTGCTTTCTTCTTGTTGGCAACGGTTTTCTTGCGGCCCTTGCGGGTGCGGGCGTTGTTCTTTGTGCTCTGACCGCGCACGGGGAGGCCGTTGCGGTGACGGATACCACGGTAGCAACCGATGTCCATGAGGCGCTTGATGTTGAGCTGTATTTCGCTGCGGAGATCACCTTCCACCTTGTATTCGGTGCCGATCACTTCGCGGACGCGGGCGGCTTCGTCGTCGGTCCAGTCCTGAACCTTGGTGTTGAGGTCGATGCCGGCCTTGGTGAGGATGGTCTTGGCTGCGCTGCGGCCGATGCCGAAGATGTAAGTCAAGGCGATTTCACCTCTTTTGTTCTGAGGGAGGTCGACTCCCACTATACGTACTGCCATATACTTTTATCCTTGACGTTGTTTGTATTTGGGGTTTTTCTTGTTGATGACATACAGGCGTCCTTTGCGGCGGACGATCTTGCTGTCGGGCGTGCGTTTCTTGACAGATGCTCTTACTTTCATATCTTTTAGTTTTGCGTTTTATTTATAGCGGAAAGCAATGCGACCTTTCGACAAATCGTAGGGTGTCATCTCCACGCGCACTTTGTCGCCGGGGAGAATTTTGATGTAGTGCATGCGCATCTTGCCTGAGATGTGGGCTGTGATTTCGTGTCCGTTCTCGAGCTCGACGCGGAACATGGCGTTCGACAGTGCTTCGATTATGGTGCCGTCCTGTTCGATTGCTGATTGTTTTGCCATAGATACGGGGAGGGGTTAAATAAATTTATCCGGTATAGCTTGTTGGATGAAGTCGAATGTGGTGAGCACTTCGGTGCGGCCGTCGACGATGGCTATTGTGTGCTCGTAGTGGGCGGAGGGCTTTCCGTCGCGTGTGCGGCATGTCCAGCCGTCGGGGCCTATCACTATGTTGCGGCTGCCCATGTTTACCATGGGCTCGATGCATATGCACATGCCGTCGACCAGGCGGGGGCCTATGCCGCGGCGCCCATAGTTGGGCACTTCGGGGGCTTCGTGCATGCGGCGGCCTATGCCGTGGCCTGTCATTTCGCGCACCAGAGTGTAGCCGCGGTGCTCGCAGTAGGTCTGCACGGCATTGGAGATGTCGCCGATGCGCGCTCCGGGCTTGGCGGCCTCGATACCTACAAGGAGGCTTTCCTTGGTGGTGCGGAGGAGGCGCATTTTTTCGTCGGAGACGGTACCGACGGCGAAGGTGTAGCACGAGTCGCCGCAGAATCCGTCTTTCTCGACTACGGTGTCGATGCCGACGATGTCGCCGTCCATGAGGATGCGGTCGGAGGGAAAGCCGTGCACCACGGTGTCGTTCACTTCGATGCACAGTGTGCCGGGGAATCCTTCGTAGCCCAGGCAGGCAGGCTTGCCACCATTGTCCAGGATGAACTCCCGGGCAATGGTGTCGAGCTTGCGTGTGGTTACTCCGGGTTCGATCCAGCGCGCTACCTCGGCGAGCGTTTGGCTCACGAGTGTTGCCGAGCTGCGCATCGTCTCGATTTCTTCCGGTGTCTTGAGATAAATCATTTAAGTGTCCGGTTTAGCCTTGCCTTAATATGCCTGTCCGGTGGTGCGGCCTTTGATTTTGCCTTCCTTCATGAGTCCGTCGTAGTGGTGCATGTTGAGATGCGACTCTACCTGCTGGAGGGTGTCGAGCACTACGCCTACCATAATCAGCAGCGATGTGCCGCCGAAGAACTGGGCGAAATTCTGGCTGATGCCGAAGAAACGGGCGAAGGCGGGAAGTATAGCCACGATGCCGAGGAATATGGAGCCCGGCAGGGTTATACGCGACATGATTGCATCGAGATACTCTGCGGTCTTCTTGCCGGGTTTGACGCCGGGGATGAATCCGTTGTTGCGCTTCATGTCTTCGGCCATCTGGGTGGGACGCACGGTGATGGCGGTGTAGAAGTATGTGAAGGCAACGATGAGGATGAAGAAGACGATGTTGTACCAGAAGCCGTTGATGTCGGTGAAGGCGTGCATGAAGCCACTTTCGCCGCCACGGAAGCCGGCGAGGGTCATCGGGATGAACATAATGGCCTGTGCGAAGATGATGGGCATTACGCCGGCGGCATTCACTTTGAGGGGAATGTACTGGCGGGCGCCGCCGTACTGGCGGTTGCCCACGATACGCTTGGCATACTGCACGGGCACTTTGCGAGTACCCTGGACGAGGAGGATGGCACCGACGGTGACTGCGAAGAGCAGCACGATTTCGACGATGAACATCACCAGACCGCCCTGGCCAGCGCCTTCGCCGGGAAGACGGCTGTAGAACTCGTAGTAGAGCGCTCCCGGGAGACGGGCAATGATACCTACCAGGATGATGAAGCTGATGCCGTTGCCAATGCCGCGGTCGGTGATTCGCTCACCGAGCCACATGATGAACATGGAGCCTGCAGCCAGGATGATGGTGAGGTATACGACGGTCCAGAAACCGAGTTCGAGCACGGTGCCGTTGTTTGCGCCGGCAACCTGCACCTGAAGGTTGATCAGGTAGGCGGGGGCCTGCATGAACAGGATGAGCACCGTGAGGTAGCGCGTGTACTGGTTCATCTTCTGGCGGCCGCTCTCGCCCTCGCGCTGCATCTTCTGGAAGGAAGGCAGAATCATGCCGCAGAGCTGGATGACGATGCTCGCAGTAATGTAGGGCATGATGCCGAGAGCGAAGATCGATGCCTGGGAGAAGGCGCCGCCGCTGAACATGTCGAGCAGCTGCATGAGGCCGGTCTTGTTGGTGAAGCTTGCCAGGGCGTCGATGTCGCTCGGGGAGATACCCGGGAGTACGACGTAGCAGCCCAGACGGTAGATGAACACCAGCAGGAGTGTGACCAGAAGGCGCTTGCGGAGCTCCTCGATAGTCCAGATATTTTTAAGTGTCTCGATAAATCTCATGATTATACAGTTTTTGCAGTGCCGCCGGCGGCCTCAATGGCAGCCTTGGCAGCAGCAGAGAAGGCATTGGCTTCAACGGTGAGTGCGGAGGTTACGGCGCCGCCGGCGAGCACTTTTGCAAGTTGTCCGCGACGAAGGTAACCGGCACTGCGAAGCTCTTCAATGCCTACGCTCTGAAGCCCGCGGGCTTCTGCAAGAGCTTGAATGAGATCGAGGTTGATGGCCTTGTATGCTACACGGTTGATATTCTTGAAGCCGAATTTGGGCAGACGGCGCTGGAGGGGCATCTGGCCGCCTTCGAAGCCGATTTTACGTTTGTAGCCCGAACGCGACTTGGCGCCTTTGTGACCACGGGTGGATGTGCCGCCCTTGCCGCTGCCGGCGCCGCGGCCGATACGCGTTTTGCGCTTCACAGAGCCCACGGCGGGCTGGAGATTGCTGAGTTCCATTGTTGCTGTCAGTTTAAGCGTTGGTCACTTCTACGAGGTGACGTACTTTGGTTACCATGCCCATCACCGAGGGGGTGTCTTCCTTGACTACGGTGTGGTTCATCTTCTTGAGGCCGAGGGCATCGAGAGTGCGCTTCTGCACTGCGGGGCAGTTGATTCGGCTCTTGATTTGCTTGATTATTATCTTTGCCATTTTTGCTTGCGTTTTTACTGCCTTAGCCCTTGAAAACTTTCTCTACGGAAACGCCGCGGTTCTGTGCCACCTGGGCGGGCGAGCGCATTTCGTCGAGAGCAGCGATAGTGGCCTTGACAAGGTTGTGGGGATTCGACGAGCCTTTGCTCTTTGCGAGCACGTCGGTGATGCCTACGCTCTCGAGCACTGCACGCATGGCGCCGCCGGCCTTTACGCCGGTACCGTGGCTTGCGGGCTTGAGGATGATGCGCGAGCCGCCGAACTTGGCCACCTGCTCGTGGGGGATGGTGCCTTTGTGGACGGGGACACGGATGAGGTTCTTCTTGGCGGCCTCGACACCCTTGGCGATGGCGGCCTGTACTTCGTTTGCCTTGCCCAGGCCCCAGCCTACGACACCGTCTTCGTTGCCGACAACTACGATGGCTGCGAAAGTGAAGGTGCGACCGCCTTTTGTTACTTTGGTGACGCGGTTGATGGCCACCAGGCGATCCTTGAGTTCAAGGTCGCTGGTAGTTTTTACTCTGTTGTTACGTTTTGCCATAATAGTTTAGAATTTGAGGCCGGCGCTGCGGGCAGCATCAGCGAGACTTTTAACACGGCCGTGGAAGAGGTAGCCGTTGCGGTCGAACACAACTTCGGTGATTCCGGCCTCGAGGGCCTTTGCAGCAATTGCGGCGCCGACGGTAGCGGCTATTTCGCTCTTGGTGCCGTTCTGCTCCAGGCCCTTGGAGGAGGAGGCGCAGAGGGTGCGGCCTGCCTGGTCGTCGATGAGCTGGACGTAGATTTGCTTGTTGCTGCGGAAGACTGTCATGCGCGGGCGGCTGGCGGTACCGCTGATTTTGCCGCGTATGCGTGTCTTGATTTTATTTCGTCTTTGTATCTTCGAAAACATGATTGGGTGCGTGTTATGTTATTTTGCACCGGCCTTCTTGCCGGACTTGCGGCGGATGACTTCGCCGACGAACTTGATACCTTTACCTTTGTAGGGCTCGGGCTTGCGGAAGGAACGGATCTTGGCGCACACCTGGCCCAGGAGCTGCTTGTCGCGGCTCTCGAGGATGATAAGGGGGTTCTTGTTGCGCTCGTTCTTGGCTTCTACGCTGATCTCGGGGGGGAGTTTGAGATAGATTGCGTGGGAGTAGCCAAGGGCGAGTTCGAGGACCTGGCCGGTTGCGGTGGCGCGGTAGCCTACGCCGACGAGTTCCATTTCTTTGCGGTAACGCTGGTGAACGCCTTCGACCATGTTGTGGATGAGGGCGCGGTAGAGGCCGTGCTGAGCGCGGTGCTCGCGGTCGTCGCTGGGACGAGTGAGTACTACATGGCCGTCTTCAACCTTGACGGTGAGGTCGGGGTTGACGGTCTGCTGGAGCTCTCCGTGAGGGCCCTTGACGGTTACCGTATTGGTCTTTTCATCAACCGTCACTGTTACGCCCGCGGGGATTGCGATGGGGGCTTTACCTATTCTCGACATATTGAAATAGTATTTAGCGGTTGATTAATAGATATAGCATAACACTTCGCCGCCTACTTTGAGTTCGGCAGCCTTTTTGTTGGTCATCACACCGCGCGATGTGCTGAGGATTGCGATGCCGAGGCCGTTGAGCACACGGGGCATGTCCTTGTAGCCGGTGTAGTGACGAAGACCGGGACGCGATACGCGCTTGAGGCCTTTGATGGCGTTTACGCGGTCGACGGGGTCGTATTTGAGGGCGATTTTGATAGTGCCCTGGGGGCCATTCTCACCTTCGATGAATTTGTAGTTGAGAATGTAGCCTTGCTCGAAGAGAATTTTTGTTATCTCTTTCTTCAAGTTCGAGGCGGGAATCTCGACCACACGGTGGTTGGCCTTGATCGCGTTCCTCAATCTTGTGAGGTAATCTGCAATTGGATCAGTCATTGTTTGTTGTGTTAAATTGATTGGGACGGATTTCCCAACAATATTTAATGCAATTTATGGGCCGACGCCGAATGTCGCCCGGGAGGCGATTGCGGCACTGCCCGGTAGAGATTGGCGGGGCTTACCAGCTGGCTTTCTTTACACCGGGGATGAGGCCGGCGGATGCCATTTCGCGGAACTGTATACGGCTCAGACCGAAGGCACGCATGTAGCCTTTGGGGCGGCCGGTGATGGAGCAGCGGTTGTGCTTGCGGATGGGCGAGGCGTTCTTGGGGAACTTCTGGAGCTTCTGAGCGGCCTCGTAGGCAGCCTGACGCTTTTCGGGGTCCTCTTCGCGGCCGGCGTTGATGATCTTTTTAAGCTCGGCGCGGCGCTCGGCATAGCGGGCGGCCAGACGGGCGCGCTTCACCTCGCGGGCTTTCATTGATTCTTTTGCCATGGGTGGGATCAGTTGTTTTTGGCGTTCTTGAAGGGGAGGCCGAATGCTTTGAGGAGCGCGTAGCCTTCTTCGTCGGTGCGGGCGGAAGTCACGAAGGTGATGTTCATGCCCATGAGTTTGTTGATGTTGTCGATGTTGATCTCGGGGAAGATGATCTGTTCGGTGATGCCGAGGGTGTAGTTGCCGCGGCCGTCGAGTTTGCCTTCGATACCCTTGAAGTCGCGGATACGGGGCAGGGCGACGCGCACGAGGCGCTCGAGGAACTCATACATTTTCTCGCGACGGAGTGTGACGCGTACGCCGACGGGCATCTTCTTGCGGAGCTTGAAGTTGGAGATGTCCTTGCGCGAGAGGGTTGCCACAGCCTTCTGGCCGGTGATGGCGGTGAGTTCGGCGATGGCGGTCTCGATGAGCTTCTTGTCCTGAGTGGCAGCGCCGATACCCTGGTTGATTACGATTTTCTCGAGGCGGGGCACCTGCATCACCGACGAGTAGTGGAACTCGTTTTCAAGAGCGGGCACGATGCGCTCTTTGTATTCTTTCTGGAGTGTAGTGCTCATTATTTAATTTCCTGATTGGATTTTTTGGATATGCGGACGAGCTTTCCGTCGACGCGCTTGCGGGCGATGCGGGTGGGCTTGCCGGTCTTGGGGTCGACCAAGTTGAGGTTGCTGATGCTGATGGGGGCTTCTTTCTTGACCAGACCGCCCTGGGGATACTGTGCGGTGGGCTTTGTGGCCTTGGTGATCATGTTGATGCCTTCGACGATGGCACGGCCTTTGGTGCGCTGCACTTCGAGCACACGTCCGGTCTTGCCTTTGTCGTCGCCGGCGAGAACATATACGGTATCGCCTTTGCGGATATATATCTTGCTCATTGTGTGAAGGATATTAGAGCACTTCGGGTGCGAGTGAGACAATCTTCATGTTTTTGGCGCGGAGCTCGCGGGCCACTGGGCCGAAGATACGTGTGCCGCGGAGTTCGCCGTCGTTCTTGAGGAGGACGCATGCGTTGTCGTCGAAGCGGATGTACGAACCGTCGGGGCGGCGCACTTCTTTCTTGGTGCGCACGACCATAGCACGGGATACAGTGCCTTTCTTGACGTCGGCGCCGGGGATAGCGCTCTTCACTGTCACTACGATGATGTCGCCGACCGAAGCATAGCGGCGGCCGGTTCCACCGAGCACGTGGATGCAGAGGCATTCCTTTGCGCCGGAGTTGTCGGCAACGGTAAGACGTGATTCTGTCTGTATCATTGTTATTTAACTTTTTCGATAATTTCTACTAATCTCCAGCGCTTGGTCTTGCTCAGGGGGCGTGTTTCCATGAGGCGTACGGTGTCGCCGACGGAGCACTCGTTGTTTTCGTCGTGTGCGTGATACTTCTTGCTTTTGTTGACGAACTTGCCGTAGATGGGGTGCTTTTCTTTCCAGCGTACGGTGACGGTGATTGTCTTGTCGCCCTTGTTGCTGGACACGACGCCGATGCGCTCTTTGCGCAGGTTGCGTTTTTCTTCCATTGTTGCTGTCAGGTTTTATTTGTTGAGTTCGCGGCGACGGAGCTCTGTTTTAACGCGCGCAATCATGCGACGGTCGGCGGTGAGCTTGGCGGGGTTGTCGAGGGGGCTGACGGAGTGGTTCATGCGAGCCTGAAGGTATTCTTTCTCCATCTGCGCCAGGCGCTCGACGAGGTCGGGCGTGCCCATTTCGCGGATTTCTTCTTTTTTCATGACTTAATTACACGTTTTGGGTGGGGTCGTAGTCGCGGCGAACGACGAACTTAGTGGTGACGGGGAGCTTCTGAGCGGCGAGGCGGAGTGCTTCCTTGGCGATGTCGTAGCTTACGCCTTCAACTTCGATGATTATGCGGCCGGGGGTAACGGGAGCGACGAATCCTTCGGGCGAGCCTTTACCTTTACCCATTCGGACTTCGGCGGGCTTCTTGGTGATGGGCTTGTCGGGGAAGATACGGATCCATATCTGGCCCTGGCGCTGCATATAACGTGTCACCGCGATACGGGCGGCTTCAATCTGGCGACCTGTAATCCATTTGCTTTCGAGGGTCTTGATGCCAAACGAGCCGAAGGCCAGGGAATTGCCGCGCTGGGCAATTCCTTTCATACGGCCTTTCTGCATGCGGCGGAATTTGGTTTTCTTGGGCTGTAACATTGTTGATGCTTAGCTTCGTGGTTTAACGGTTGTTTTTCGATGCACGGAAACCGCCGCGGCGCTCGCGTCCTTTTCCGTTGCCCTGGCGTCCTTCATTCTTGGCGGTGGTGAAGTTGGGCGCGAGGTCGCGCTTGCCGTAGACTTCGCCGCGGCAGATCCATACTTTCACGCCTACGACGCCAACTTTGGTGTGGGCCTCGACGAGTGCGTAGTCGATGTCGGCACGGAGTGTGTGGAGGGGCGTACGGCCTTCCTTGAACATCTCCGAGCGGGCCATTTCGGCGCCGTTGAGACGACCGCTGACCTGAATCTTGACACCTTCGGCACCGGCGCGCATTGTGTCGGCGACGGCCTTCTTGACGGCACGGCGGTAGGCTACCTTGCCTTCGATCTGGCGTGCGATGTTGGCAGCGACGATTTCGGCGTCGAGTTCGGGGCGCTTCACCTCATAGATGTTGATCTGGATGTCCTTGTCGGTGATTTTTTTGAGTTCGGACTTGAGCTTCTCGACTTCTTCGCCACGGGGACCGATGATTTTGCCTGGGCGGGAGGTGCAGACGGTGATTGTGATGAGTTTGAGCGTGCGCTCGATTACAATACGCGAGACGCTGCTGTTGGCCAGGCGTACGTTGAGGTATTCGCGGAGTTTGTAGTCCTCGAGGAGGTTGGCGGGATATTTGCCTTTTTCCGACCAGTTGGAGTCCCAGCCGCGGATAACGCCCAGGCGGTTGCTAATAGGATTTACTTTCTGTCCCATGTTTAAGCCTCGGTATTTTCGGTTTTGGTATCAACAACCACTGTTACGTGGTTGGCACGCTTGCGGATGCGGTAACCGCGGCCCTGGGGGGCGGTGCGGAGGCGCTTGAGCATAGGTGCGGGATTGACGAAGATAGTGGTAATGTATAATTCGCCGGCATCTGCCTTGCGCTCGTTCTTGGCTTCCCAGTTTGCCACTGCGGAGCGGACGAGTTTTTCAAGACGAGCGGCGGCTTCCTTGTTGGAGAAGTGGAGTATGCCGAGGGCACGGTTCACTTCACAGCCGCGGATCATGTCGGCAACCAAGCGCATCTTGCGGGGCGATGTGGGTACGTTGGTGAGCTTAGCGAAGGCTATCTTCTGCTGCTCATCCTTGCGCTTGTTGGCTGATATTCTTTTTCTTTCACCCATTGTATTTAGTCGTCTTTATATCTTTGTTTGACTTTGGGATCCTTATTTTTTCTTGTTGCCGGCGTGGCCGCGGAATGTGCGGGTGGGGGCAAACTCGCCGAGCTTGTGGCCTACCATGTTTTCGGTGACGTAGACCGGGATGAACTTATTGCCATTGTGGACGGCAAAAGTATATCCGACGAACTCGGGGGCGATCATGGATGCGCGGCTCCATGTCTTGATGACATTTTTCTTGCCGGAGGCTTCCATGTCGGCCACTTTCTTCTCAAGCTTGACGCTGATGAAGGGTCCTTTCTTTAATGAACGGCTCATATTCGTGTTGATGTCAAGAGATTATTTTTTCTTTCTTCTTTCGATGATGTACTTCGACGAAGTCTTCTTCGGCGAGCGGGTCTTCAGGCCCTTGCTGTAGAGACCCTTGCGCGAACGAGGATGACCACCGGAAGCACGACCTTCGCCACCGCCCATGGGGTGGTCGACAGGGTTCATAACGACGCCGCGGTTGTGGGGGCGACGGCCGAGCCAGCGCGAACGGCCGGCTTTGCCGGACTGCTCGAGGTTGTGCTCGCTGTTGCCTACGACACCGACGGTGGCCTTGCACTGAGCGAGGACCTTGCGTGTCTCACCGGAAGGGAGCTTGATGATGGCGTAAGCGCCATCGCGCGATATGAGCTGAGCTGCCGTGCCGGCCGAACGTGCCATGAAGGCACCCTGACCGGGGCGGAGTTCGATACAGTGGATGAGAGTACCTACGGGGATTTGGCTCAGGGGGAGGCTGTTGCCGATTTCGGGAGCCGCATCGGGGCCGGATACTACTGTCTGACCTACTTCAAGGCCGTTGGGGGCGATGATATAGGTCTTAGCACCGTCGACGTAGTAAAGGAGTGCGATACGTGCCGAGCGGTTTGGATCGTACTCGATGGATTTTACTACTGCGGGGATTCCGTCGCGATTTCTCTTGAAGTCGATGATGCGGTATTTGCGCTTGTGGCCGCCGCCGAGATAGCGGGCGGTGAGGTGGCCTTCGTTGTTGCGGCCGCCGCTCTGGCGCTTGCCGACTGTAAGAGATTTTTCCGGTGTGGTGGCAGTGATGACTCCTTTAAACACACCGATGACCTTGTGACGCTGCCCAGGTGTAGTGGGCTTGAACTTTCTTACTGCCATTGTATTAGATGTTGCTGAAGAATTCGATGGTTTGACCGTCGGCTACGGTGACGTAGGCTTTTTTCCAACGAGCCGTAGCACCGCGGAGGAGACCCGACTTTGTCCAGCGCGACTTGTTCTTGCCGCGCACGATAGCCGTGTTGACGCTTTCCACCTTCACGCCGTAGAGCATCTCTACCAGAGTTTTGATCTGGTACTTGTTTGCCTCAGGCGACACGCGGAAAGTATAGCAATTACGCTTTTCGCTAAGCTTGGTTGCTCTTTCGGTGATGATTGGTTTGATGCTGATGTCCATTTGGTGGTGCGTTTAGAGTTTGTTAATGACGTCGACCGATGCCTCGGTGAGAACCAGGGCCTCGGTGTTGAGCACGGCATACGTGTTGATGTCCGATGCGGTCATCAGACGGGCATCGGGCACATTTCGCATCGACAAATATACGTTGTTATTTTTGTTTGCCAAAACGAGAAGAACCTTTTTGCCCTCTACTTTGAGATTTTTAGCAAAATTTATGAATTCTTTAGTTTTGGGTGCGGCAAACTCGACATTTTCGACCACTACGATGGCGCCTGCGGCAGCCTTGAGGCTGAGGGCGGAGCGACGTGCGAGGTCTTTGAGTTTGCGGTTGAGCTTGAAGCGGTAGTCGCGGGGACGGGGACCGAAGACACGGCCGCCGCCTACGAGGACGGGCGAGTTGATGTCGCCGATGCGGCTGCCGCCGCCGCCTTTCTGCTTGTGGAGCTTGCGTGTAGATCCGCTCACTTCGCTGCGCTCTTTCGACTTGTGCGTACCCTGACGCTGGTTGGCGAGATACTGCTTTACATCGAGGTAGAGTGCGTGCTCATTGGGCTCGATAGCGAACACCTCGTCGTTGAGCTGCACGCGACGGCCAGTATCCTGGCCCTGCTGGTTGTATACTGCGAGTTCCATTTCTTACTTCTCTATTAAGACGATTGAACCTTTGGCACCGGGGACCGAACCTTTGATCATGATGAGGTTGTGTTCGGGGATAACCTTGATGATCTGGAGGTTTTGAACGGTTACGCGCTCGTTGCCTGTCTGACCGGCCATGCGCATGCCCTTGAACACCTTTGCGGGGTAGGAGCAGGCGCCGATAGAACCGGGTTTGCGCTGGCGGTTGTGCTGGCCGTGAGTTGCCTGGCCGACGCCGCCGAAGCCGTGACGCTTCACAACGCCCTGGAAGCCTTTACCCTTGCTTGTACCGATAACGTCGACGTAGTCGGCTTCGGTGAAGAAGTCGGCGCCGATGGTGTCGCCGAGGGCATATTCGCTACCAAATCCTTTGAACTCGGCCAAGTGACGCTTGGGAGTCACGCCGGCTTTGCGGAAGTGGCCGAGTTCGGGCTGGGTGAGGTGCTTCTCCTTCTCTTCTTCGAATCCGAGCTGGAGTGCTTCGTAGCCGTCGGTTTCTACCGTCTTAACCTGAGTGACAACACAAGGACCTACTTCGATAACAGTGCACGGCACGTTCTGGCCGTCGGCACTGAATACGGATGTCATTCCGATTTTCTTTCCAATTAATCCTGGCATTTCTCTGTTAATTTGATATTATTGTCTGTATGTGAGGTGCGATTGGTATCAGCACTTTATTTCTACTTCGACGCCGCTGGGGAGCTCGAGCTTCATGAGTGCCTCGACGATGCGCGGGGTGGCATTGTCGATGTCGATGAGGCGCTTGTAGCAGCTGAGCTGGAACTGCTCGCGGGCTTTCTTGTTGACGAAAGTCGAGCGGTTCACCGTGAAGATGCGCTTGTGCGTGGGCAGGGGTATGGGACCGCTTATGGATGCGCCGACTGCCTTTACCGTCTTTACGATTTTCTCGGCCGACTTGTCGACGAGACTGTGATCGTAGCTTTTGAGTTTGATACGGATTACGGGGTTCATATGGTGTGTTTGTTATATTATTTGAGAAGGTCGACGCGGCCCTGGCATTCGGTGAGAACGTCCTTGGCTATCGAGTTGGATACTTCGGCGTAGTGCGAGAAGCTCATGGTGCTGGTTGCACGGCCGGAGGTGATGGTACGGAGGGCGGTGACATAGCCGAACATTTCGGCGAGGGGAGCCTTGGCCTTGACGACGCGGGCACCGGAGCGGCTGTTCTCCATGCCTTCTACCTGTCCGCGGCGCTTGTTGAGGTCGGAGATAACGTCGCCCATCGATTCCTCGGGGGTTACGACTTCGATCTTCATGATGGGCTCGAGGAGGACGGGGCCGGCTTTTTCGCAGGCTTTCTTGAATGCCTGGATGGCGCAGAGCTCGAACGAGAGCTGATCGGAGTCGACGGGGTGGAACGAACCGTCGATTACGGTTACCTTGAGGTGCTCTACGGGATAGCCGGCGAGGACGCCGTTCTTCATTGCGGTGGTGAAGCCCTTCTGGATGGAGGGGATGAATTCCTTGGGGATGTTGCCGCCCTTGACTTCGTCGACGAACTGGAGGTTGCCTTCGAAGCCTTCGTCGACGGGTTCGATGCGGACGATGATGTCGGCGAACTTACCGCGGCCACCGGTCTGCTTCTTGAACACTTCGCGGAGCTCGACGGGGCGTGTGATGGCTTCCTTGTAGGTAACCTGGGGACGGCCCTGGTTGCACTCTACCTTGAATTCGCGGCGGAGGCGGTCGATGATGATGTCGAGGTGGAGTTCGCCCATACCGGAGATTACGGTCTGGCCGGTTTCCTCGTTGGTCTCAACACGGAAGGTGGGGTCTTCTTCGGCGAGTTTCTGGAGGCCGACGCCGAGTTTGTCGAGGTCCTTCTGGGTCTTGGGTTCTACGGCGATGCCGATCACGGGATCGGGGAATTCCATGGCTTCGAGCACGATGGGGTGTGCTTCGTCGCAGAGAGTGTCGCCGGTGCGGATGTCCTTGAAGCCTACGCCTGCGCCGATATCGCCGCAGCCGATCATTTCCTTGGAATTCTGCTTGTTGGAGTGCATCTGGAAGAGGCGCGACACACGTTCTTTCTTTCCGGAGCGGCTGTTGAGGACGTAGGAGCCGGCCATCATGTCGCCGGAGTAAACGCGGAAGTAGCACAGACGGCCTACATAGGGGTCGGTTGCAATCTTGAATGCGAGTGCGCAGAGGGGTGCCTCGCTGTTGGGTTCGCGGGTTTCTACGGTGTCGGGGTCGCCGGGGAGGCAGCCTTCAACGGCACCGGTGTCGACGGGGCTAGGGAGGAATGCGCAGACGGCGTCGAGGAGGCATTGCACGCCCTTGTTCTTGAAGGAGGAACCGCAGATCATGGGCACGAGGTCCATGGAGAGGGTTGCCTTGCGGAGTGCGCGCTTGATTTCTTCTTCGGTGATGGTGGAGGGGTCGTCGAAGTACTTGGCCATGAGGTCGTCGTCGTATTCGGCGATTTTCTCGAGCATCTTGTCGCGCCACTGTTCGGCTTCCTCGAGGAGGGTTGCGGGTATTTCGTCGACTTCGTAGTCGGCGCCCATGGCTTCGTCGTGCCAGAAAATGGCCTTCATCTTGATGAGGTCAACGACGCCTTTGAAGGTTTCCTCTGCACCGATAGGAATCTGTATGGGGCAGGGGTTTGCGCCGAGTACGTCATGGAGCTGGCGCACTACTTCGAAGAAGTTAGCGCCGGAGCGGTCCATTTTGTTGACGTAGCCGATGCGGGGCACGTTGTATTTGTCGGCCTGACGCCATACGGTCTCCGACTGGGGTTCGACGCCGCCTACGGCGCAGAAAGCGGCGACAGCGCCGTCGAGCACGCGGAGCGAGCGTTCTACTTCGACGGTGAAATCGACGTGTCCGGGGGTGTCGATGAGGTTGATTTTATACTTGTCACCCAGATACGGCCAGAAGGTAGTGGTGGCTGCGGAGGTGATTGTTATACCGCGTTCCTGTTCCTGTTCCATCCAGTCCATTGTAGCGGCACCGTCGTGTACCTCGCCGATTTTGTGGGTGAGGCCGGTGTAGAAGAGGATGCGCTCGGAAGTAGTGGTCTTACCGGCATCGATGTGGGCCATGATGCCGATGTTGCGGGTATATTTGAGCTGTTCGTCAGATTTAGACATTGTATGGTAAGCGGAATATATTCAACAAAAAATCGCTTAGAAACGGAAGTGGGCGAAAGCACGGTTGGCTTCGGCCATCTTGTGCATATCCTCTTTGCGTTTGAACGCACCGCCCTGGTTGTTGAAGGCGTCGACGATTTCGGCGGCGAGTTTGTCGGCCATCGTCTTGCCGCCGCGCTTGCGGGCGTAGGATATGAGATTTTTCATTGATATAGACTCTTTGCGGTCGGCTCGGATTTCGGTAGGTACTTGGAATGTGGCACCGCCCACACGGCGGCTCTTTACCTCAACGAGGGGTGTAACGTTCTCGAGGGCTTTTTTCCAGATTTCGAGGGCGCTGAGTTCTTCCTGAGGAAGCTTGGCCTTAACGGTTTCGAGTGCGGTGTAGAAGATAGCGAAAGCTGTGTTCTTCTTGCCGTCGTACATGAGGTGGTTGACGAATTT
>CABRZA010000034.1 GCA_902475285.1 uncultured Porphyromonadaceae bacterium | reverse complement strand
AACCATCTTCAGGTGAGCGCCTCCTACGGCATAGGCTTGAACAAGACCATCGAAGTGCTTCACGCACCTCTCAACGCCACTCCCATCGAAGGCAAGAACAACTACTGGACCGTGACAGCCGCATGGCTGTTCTAAGAATTGCCAACGCAATCCTCTTACTATACCCTACAATTATCATCACATGAGACTTATAATTGAAAAAGACTACACCGACGTGTCGCGCTGGGCAGCCCACTACGTTGCCTCGCGCATCAACGCCGCCAAGCCCACCGCCGACAAACCCTTCGTGCTGGGCTGCCCCACCGGCAGCTCGCCCTTAGGCATGTACCGCCGCCTCATCGAACTCTACAAGGAAGGCAAGGTTTCGTTCGAGCACGTCGTGACCTTCAACATGGACGAATACGTGGGCATACCCCGCGACCACGAGCAGAGCTACCACACCTTCATGTGGAGCAACTTCTTCAACCACATCAACATCAAGCCTGAGAATGTTAACATCCTCAACGGCAACGCTCCCGACCTTGAAGCCGAGTGCGCCCGTTTCGAGGCCAAGATAGCCAGCTACGGTGGCATCGACCTGTTCATGGGCGGTGTAGGCCCCGACGGCCACATTGCGTTCAACGAGCCGGGTTCGTCGCTTACGTCGCGCACCCGCATGAAGACCCTTACACAGGACACCATCATCGCCAACTCGCGTTTCTTCGAGAACAACGTCGACCTCGTGCCCAAGACAGCCCTCACCGTGGGCGTGGGAACAGTGATGGCCGCCCGCTCGGTGATGCTCATAGTGAACGGCCACAACAAGGCCCGTGCCCTTCGCCACGGCGTGGAAGGCGGTGTAAGCCAGATGTGGACTATCTCGGCTCTGCAAATGCACCAGCACGCAATCATCATAGCCGACGAGGACGCCTGCGCCGAGCTCAAGGTTGGCACCTACCGCTACTTCAAGGACATCGAAGCCGCCAACCTCGACCCCGAGACGCTGCTCTGAGAAACCTTACATAATAAAAACTGCCGCTTCCGACGACCGGGAGCGGCAGTTCTTTTATGAGGTATCAGCGAATTATTCGGCGTAGAGTATGTAGGTGCCGAGAGGCGCGCACTTGCCGATGAGGACACCCTTGGCAACCTTGAACGTGGCGCCGCTGACGGCGTCGGTGTAAGTGCCGTCGGGAAGCTGTGTAGCCATCTTGGCCTTGACATCCTTGTCGGAGAAGTTGACGAGCGCCAGACCTGCGTTGCCGCGCTGCACCATGGCGAGGGCGCCGTTGTCGGCGAATGTCACGGCCTCGGGCTTGCCGGCCATGGCGTGGCGGAACTTGTTGGCGGCCACCACCTGCGGGTGGAAGAACTCGTCGTTGCCGCGGTTGCCTATGCGGTTGGTGCCCCAATAATTCTCGCGAGTGCTGCCCTCGGGACGGCTGAAAAAGAGCGGACGGCCCGTGGCGCGTGCGGCGAGGAATACCCAGCCAACACGTATCTGATCGTCGGTCAGGTTTGCCGACTCATGCTGATTGCAGTAGGTGTCGTGGCTCTCCACCCATGTCACCAAAGCCTCGGGAGCCGATGGGTGATGCCAGTCGAGAAGATTCTCGGCGCGAGCGTCGCCGGCATTGAGCACATTGCGCAGTGCGTGGCCGTAGGCGCTGGCGGTGAGGTCCATGTAGTCGTCATATTCGGTTTCCTTCACGTTGCGGTCCTGAAGCACCTCTCCGTAGATGTAGAGGCTGTCGGGCATGAGAATCGAGAGCCCGCGCACGCCTTCGCGACCAGTGGCTATATCCCAGAAGTTGTTGCGCTCGGCGCGTGCGTCGACCGGGTCGGAGGGCAGCCCGATATGCTTGGCGGTATCGTAGCGGAAGCCGCGGGCACCGAGGTTTATGAGGTCGTTGACGTATTGGAGATAATAATACTGAAAATCAGGATTTTCGGTATTCACGTCGGGAAGGCCGCCCATCTTGCCGGTGGTGCATTGGTAGCGGTCGTTGTAGTCTCTTATATCGTTGAGGCCGTTGGCGTGGAAGAGCTTGTCGTGTCCGCCCACGGCATTGTCGAGAGGGGGGAGAACGGCGGTGTGGTCGACAGCTGTATGGTTGGGCAGGACGTCGACAATGACCTTCACGCCATACTTGTATGCCGAGTCGCACATGGCCTTGAACTGATCGCGGTCGCCGAGCATGTAGTTTCCTATCTGCCAGTCGGTGGGCTGATAGTAATAGTACCATTTGCCCATCACGCTGTCGCCGGGCTGGCTGAAAAGGGCACGGCCGCCGTTGTCGCCCACGAAGCAGCGCTGCACGGGCGAAGTCTGCACGATGTCGTAGCCGGCGTCGGCAATGAGCTTCATATTGTTGGCGATTGTGTCGAGGCTCCAGGTCCATGCGTGGAGAATTACCTTATCCTGCTCGGAAACAGGACGTTCGACGGCCGACACAGCCGCCGACGATGCCAGGACACATACGCCCAAGGCAAGAATTTTAGGCAGTTTATTCATGTTAAGGTGGTTATGATAAATCTCTTATTTGATGTGCTTTATGAGGACGACGTGCACCAAGCACGACGTATTCCGTGTAAAGTTACGAAAAAAATCCGCTCCCGACGAAACCGTTGGTGCTGATTTAGGATTTTTTATCGATTTCGGCGCAAGTTCTGCAATTGTCAGATAAAGAATGCTATCACACAAAGCGTTAGGAGCGTGGTATAGCCCACAGCGGAGAAGACGTCGAAGATGCGGATATTCACTACCTTCACTCCCAGCACCGGTGCCAAGAGAGGACCGGCCTGTGTGGTAAACAGCACCGACGTGCTGGTGAAATCGCGTCTCGGGCACGTGATGCGGGCGGCGGCACATGCCACCCAGTAGGCCGACGCGCCGGCAAGGATGCCGATGATAGCGCCGCAGAAAAGGTCGCCGGGGTAATGGACTCCGAGATATATGCGAGAGTATGAGTTGAGCGCGGCCCAGCCGAATACAAACATCGAGCATCGGCGCGAACGCACTATGAGCGCCACAACGGCTGCGAAAGCAAAGGAATTGGCGGCATGGCACGAGGGGAAGCCATAGCTGCCTCCACGGTATCCGCCGACCACATGGGCCATTGCCGAAAGGGGGTTGTCGAGATTGGAAGGGCGCAGGCGCTCCACAGCGGGGCGTATCAGAGTGGCGCAAACCTGGTCGGAAACGGCCACGGCAACGACCATGGCCAGAAGCAATGCCATGGCCTGGCGCGGGCGGAAGCTCTTGAAAAGCACATAGAGCATGGTGGCATACATCGGCACCCATGTATATTTTGCGGAGACAAGTGGCATGAGCCTGTCGAGATACGGCAGATGGAGGCCGTTGAAGAACAGGAAGACCTGTATGTCGATATTGGAGAGAAATTCTATCATCGTACGGTATCAGAGGTTTTTAAAATAGTTATTGAGAAGTTGGAGGGTGGCCTTGAGCTTTGTGGCGGCATCCGACTCCGGATCGACGCCGGAGAGATCGCCGCTCACCACGTTGAGCACGGCGTTGCTGCCGTCGGCATCGACAAATCCTGCGAGCTCGGGTTCGAGAAAGAAGGCCGAATGCGGGGCGTCGGCGTCGAAAATATCGCGGCTGAATCGGAATTCACCATGCTCGATGCCGAGGGCGCCGAGGAGCGTGGCGGCTATGTCGGCCTGCGAGGCTGGAACGTCCACCGTTCCTCGGAGAGCGAGCGCACCGCCGGTCAGCACCATTGGCACATGATGACGCGCCGGCATCTCGTCGAGGGGCATAGGGTAGGCTCCATAGTGGTCGGGCACGAGGACAACGAGTGTGTTGTTCCAACGCGGTGATGATTCAAGGCGCCGCATGAAGTCGCCCACCACGCTGTCGGTGAAGGCGAAGGCATTGGCGGCAGGATTGGCAAGCTTATTGTAGGGCACTTCGAATGGCTCGTGGCTGCTGGATGTCTGCACCACGCGCAGCTGAGGCGCAGAGCCAGTGTCGATGTCGCAGGCCACGCGCGCGAGGAGTACGTTGTCGTGCGCGCCCCATTTGCCCATACGCTCGGAGAGGGAGAAATCCTTGTCGCACACTATATTGTCGAAACCTCCGCTGACAAGGAAGGCCAGCATGTTGGTGAAATTCACGTCGCCGCCGTAGTAATAGCTCAGCTCGTAACCGTTCTGCTTCAAGGTCTTGGGGAGCGAGGGCAGTTTTTCGAGCTTGTCGACGTACTTCATTACGCTCACGGGCGGTATGCCGGGGTAGCCGTTGAGTATCGACGGCAGGGCACGGTCGGTGCGGAAAGTGTTGGCGTAGAAATTGGTGAAGAGGAGACCATCGGAGGCTATGGAGTCGAGGCGCGTGGCTATGGCCTCGCCGCCCTGCGTGGGCAAAAGGTGTGAGGAGAAGCTTTCGAGGATAATAATGTAGATGTCAGGCCGTTGCACGGTGAGCAGCGTGTCGGTGCGGACTGATGCCGAATCGGTGCGCGTCACCAGGGACTCAAACGGCTTGATGTCGTCGTAGAAATTGAGGTTGTCGTGGTTGCCGCTCTGATGGGTGGCCGAGTAGAGAAGGCTGAAGAAGGGGTTGATGGCAGCGTGGTTGAGGCGCTGGTTATGGCTGAAATACGCACGGCTGAGATTCATGGTCGACACCGTGACACCGCCGCGGATGGGGATGAAGAGTAGCAGTGTTAGCAGGCCGAGGACTATGGCCGTGCGCCGGCGCTGCGACCGCTCGCGGAGCTCAGGGAGCTTAATGCTGCTTAATACGGCGCAGAAAATAAGGAAGATGACACCTGATTGGAAGAGCCATAAAAGGACGCCGATAAAAGCCTGCTTTGCCGACAGACCGCCGAGCACGGCGCCGGGCGACGATATGAAGTAGAAGATCGGCGTCATGTCGAGGCGGAAACCCCAGTAGCCGTAGAGCAAGAGGTCGAGGTTGAAGACGGCGCCAAGGATCAGCGACACAACGACATACCACACCACTTCGGCGCGCTTGAGCCACGGCCGCCGCGTGAACACCGAGGCTATGATGCCCAGCGCGGGCACCACGGTGAGGTAGCCGGCCATGGAGCAGTCCATGGCGAAGCCGTGGCTGAGCACACCCCACAGGCTGCCGAGGTCGATGTTGCTGTAGATCTTGTCGTAGATATGCATAAACATCATCCTGGCGGCCATAAAAACAGCCACCATGACGGCGAAAACGGCTAAGAATTTGAATATATATCTTTGCATTACCTCTATGCCCGTAAAATGCGGCACAAAGATAGAAAAAAAGCGACAAAAAGGCCAACAAATTATTGTGAATTTTTGGTAAATCCATATCGCCCTTAGACATTTATGCAATAAAACGGCCGCAGCCCGAGTGAGACTGCAGCCGTTATACGGACGAGGAAACGGAATCAGCGCACCAGCACCTTGCGTGCGGCGGAGCCGCGGCGCTCGATGTATATGCCGGGCACGAGGGCGTCGGCAGCCACTTTCATGCCTTGCAGATTGAAGTACTGGGCCGTTGCTGCTTCGGCTTCAATTTCATCGATGCCGGCCTGCGAGGTCCTTACTATTACGGCGTCCGACTGGTCGGATGTATAAGGGATGAAGTTGCGTGTCACACTGCCGCTTACCTGGTAGGCATAGTCGCATGTTGGGTCGAGGTTCTCGAATTTGTAGGATGTGTTCTGAGTCGACTTCACGTCGAAAGGCGTGATGAGCGACTTGCCGGCGGGTACGTTCATTGAAATCTTCACGTCGTCGACGAAGAACGGCATGCCGCTCTTGTCCATGAAGGCGATTATTACGTTCGAGAGGTCGGCATCGTCCGGGACATTGGCTATCACCATCTTGCCGGTGTGCGAGCCAACGGAAGGCGTTTCGAGATATCCGGAAGCCATGGCCTGCTGGTCGTTGTAGCTGCTCATGAGCATGGCGTATATGCCTTCCTTCTCATCACTGCCGTACATGCTGAGATCGGCCACGGTGGTTACAAATGTACCTTCGACAGTGATGCCCTTGCCGTCGTAGAACGAGAGGTCGAGCGTGGGCGTGAAGACCAGACCGGCCGTGCCGAGCCAGGCGTTTGTACCCGTAGTACCGGCCATTCCGGCTGCCCATGCGGGTTGTGTGGCCCCCCATGGCGTGGAGGCCCAGCCTTTGGCTCCGAAGTCAAATGGCGACATCCAGTCGGTGCCGGGATTGTCGACGGTGCCTTCGGTGATGTTGTCGAAGTTTTCTTCAAGCACCACCACGTCGGAGAGGTCGGCTGTTGCGGTAAGCACCTTTTTGAGGCTTACGGTGTAGTCGGTGGCATGGCCCAGAGGCTGCCACGAGGCCGTGAAGGATGTCGTTGTCACGTCGGCGGCCTCGTTGGCAATCACTTTGAGGCCGGCCACGCCGTCGACCCATGCCGGATAGCTCGCTTCCGAAACGATGTCGTCGTTGTAGGCTTTGACGTAGTATTCGTATTCGTTGGCGGGATTGATATCGGTCACGTCGTAGCTGGTGCCCTCCACGCGGAGGTCATCGATGATGTTGCTCACCGTTCCACGGGTATGATAGCCCATGCGGATGTCGTCGATGAAGAATTTCTTCGTGCCCTCCTGCAGCATAGTGAGTCGGACGCGGGTCACATCGTCGGTGAATGTCATTGGGTTGAGGGTGTATACGCCGTCGCTATATTCAAAATCGGCATAATATAAATTTGCCACGTGGTCCCATACGCCTGTGGATGCATGGTAGAGCTCGACCTTTATGAGCGACATATATCCGTAGTCGGTTTCTTCGGGCCCGACGGCTTTGGCCCAGAACGAGAGCGCGTCGAGGGGGAGCGGGGCATCCGCCGTCTCTATGAAGTCGCCCACGGCGTCGAACATCAGAGCCTTCGCCCCGGAACCTACCTCCGAGGGATCGGCGGTGGCATCCTGGCTGCCGTTGGTGCTCACGTCGATGGTCCATCCTTCCGGATACGAGGGGTTGGCGGCATCGATTTTCTTACCATCGTCGGTAAGGTTTATGCCTTCAAAACTCTCCACAATCTCACCCTTGACCACTTCGGCCGGGGTCTCGGTGCACTTTACCGTAAGGAGATAGCCCTCGGCATTGGCCACTTCGCCCCACATGGCGCGGAACGATGTGGGCGAGAGGTTGACGGCCGGCATGTAGTCGGGCGCAGCGATGCGGTCCATGCGGAAGGTGAGCTTCACGTCGTCGAGATATGCCGAGCCTTCGTCGGCCATAATCTGGAAATATGAATCGACATCGAGTTCGCCGTGCGTGGCAACGAGAGTGAATGTCTGCCACTCATCGGTGAGGGAGAAGTCGTCCTGGTCGTCGCCGGGACCGTATTCCGAGCACAGCGACACCCATATGCTAGCGTCTTCGGTGCCGAATTTCTTGGCACGGAAAGTGAGAGTGGCGGTGCCGTTGAGGAGCATGGGTGGGGTCGACATATATCCTCCGCGGGAGTAGTCCTCGTCGATGTCCCAACGCTGAAGCACCACACATCCGCCGGCCGGATGCACTCCTCGGCCCGTCCATCCGGGCTGGGCGGTATACTCGGCCGGAATGCGGTAGTTTCCGTCGGATGTCATGTCGGGGGCCGGAGCTTCGGCAGTGCCGTCGGTGAAGCGCGAGAAGTCCTCGTCGACGAGAGTTTGAGTCTCGGGAGCATGGGCAGCCACACGGTGCACGCCGGCCGGGCGCGTCAGCCCTTTCTGGAAGGGACTGAATGCCTGTGCCGGGACGGCCATGGCTGCAATGAGAGCAAGGAAGTAAAGTTTTTTCATATTAAACGGTTTTTGCAAACTCTGTTTGCCGTTAACAATAAGTATTCGACGGCAAAGGTATTGAAAAAGTTTTGTTTTTGCAAAATAATGCGAAAGTATATGCAAAAAAACTTTACATTTTGTCACTTTTAGAGGCGTCCGGGAGCTGAAAGGATATGATAGGCGAGCTCTCGGAAAAGATCGTGCTCGTTTCGGCGCGACTCCACACCCTTGCTGCGGGCATCGAAGGTGCGTATGGCCGAGATTATTTCGACAACCTGCACGGGTGTGTAGCGTGTGAGGGCCGTGCGGAAACGCCGCAGTGCAAAAGGCTTCACACCCAGGGCCTCGCAGAGCGATGCCTCCGACTTGTCGGGAGTATAGAAAGCCGTAAGGAGGTCGGCGAAGAAATTGAACACGCTCGCAGTGGCCATCACCAAAGGCACGGCCTTGGGATTGGCGCGGAAATAATCGAGGATGCGGTAGACTCGCAGGGGGTCGCGTGCGGCGAAGGCGTCGACGAGTTCGAATGAATTGTAGTCGCGGCTGACGCCGATGTTGCGCTCCACCACTTCGGGCGTTACGGTGGCGTTCTGGGGCAAGAGTGCGGCGAGCTTGTCGACCTCGTTGTAAACGCGGCTGAGGTCGGTGCCGACGAAGTCGCGCAGCATCTCGAGTGTCTTGGGTTCGGCATTGAGGCCCTTGCTTTTGAGATATACCCCTATGTATGCGGCGATGTTCCATTCGGCCACCTTGCGGCTCTCGAACATCACTGCCCCACCCTTCTTGGCGGCTTCCTTCCACTCCTTGCCCTCGAGCTGCTTGCCGCGGCAGCACATCACGAACACCGTCGACGCCACCGGTTCGGCGATGTAGGCGCACAGTTTTTTGAGTTTAGCTGCGGGTATGGCCTGACATTCTTTGAGAATTACAACCTGACGCTCGGCCATCATGGGCACGCGGCGGCAGAGGGCCGCAACCTGCACGGGCTCGGTAGAGGGGGCGTAGAGCACATATTGGTTGAACTCGCGGTCGGCCTCCGGCAGCAGTTCCTCGAAATCGTGCACAAGCCTGTCGATAAAATATCCTTCTTCGCCGTGAAGGATATACACCGGGGCTATCTTTCCCTGTTTTAGCGACTTGCGTATGTCATCGAAGGTCGGGCCCTGCGTTGCTGCCATAGGAGTGATTTTCGTGCGTGAGATTTAATGCGTAAATTTACACAAATTTTTCATCATGGACAAAAAAACTCTTCCGGTGCTCAATCTTCCGCCTTTCGCCGCACGTCTGAGACGTGACGACGACTCGCGGCGCGGCGGCGACGAAATCTACGACCCGCTGCGGCGCCGCTGGGTGGCACTGACGCCCGAAGAGTGGGTGCGGCAGAACTTCGTGAACTTCCTTATCGAAGAGCGGCAATTTCCCGCCGCCCTGATGGCCAACGAAGTACCGCTTGAACTCAACGACACCGGACGCAGGGCCGACACGCTGGTCTATTTCCGCTCGCTGCGGCCGGCAGTATTGGTGGAATACAAGGCATCCGACGTGGCCGTGACACAGAAAGTCTTCGACCAGGCCGCTCGCTACAACAGCGTTCTCCGCGCGCCCTACATCATAGTCAGCAACGGCCTGCGCCACTACTGCTGCCGCCTCACCCGGGAAGGCTACCGTTTCCTCCCCGATATCCCCTCCTGGCCCACCATCGCCCAAGCAGCCGAAGAATAAACGGTGTCTCAGCCGGGGCGCTGTTGGAGGAACTGGTCGAGGTTTATGTCTTTGGGCAGGGCAAGTTTGGTGCGTATACGGTAGCGGGCGCTGTTGACGCTGGCACGCGAGATACTGAGATATAACGATATCTCTTCGGAGCTATGCTGCAGATAGATAAGCATGCAAAATATGACGTCGGTGTCGGTGAGCGACGGGAAATCGCGACGCAGGCTGTCGGCAAAACCCGGATACAAGGCATTGAAGGCACGCAGGAATGGGCCGGCGTTGTCGCCGAAGGGCTGCGGGCGATGCAGTATGTCGGACGGTACCGACGACATTTCGGTGCGCAAGGCGTCGATGCGTTCCAAGGCCGAGTCGCGCTCACTGATAGCCTCGCTGGCGGAGACCTCGGCCGACAGACGCCGTGCATGCTCGGCGTCGCGCCTGCACTTCATGCGCAGATAGTAGCGGCGCCCTATCACTATCAAGCCTACCGCCGTCGCTGCAAAAAGCAGGAAGACACATATAATCAGCACGTTCTGACGCTGCTTGCTCGCCAACTGACGTTGCAGGGCATGGTTCTCTCTCTCCTTGGCGGCCACATCGGAGCGCACCTTTGCCGTAACAAGGTCGAGATTGTGCCGAGCACGGCTCATGGAGTCGCTGAGGACAGTATACTCAGGGTATAGAACGCTCAACTTGTCGTACATATGTTCGGCTGAATATACCTCGATAAGCCGTCGCATTTCGAGGAATGTAAGCTCGAGATCGCCTAAGCTACGTATGACTTCAAGTGCCGATTCCATCAGCTCTATGCCCTCGTTCTTATGGCCTTGAAGATAGAGAGCCTGGCCATAGGCACCTTCGTATTCAGTAAAGTAGTGGACGATGCCCTCACGGCGTATCTTTTCCAGCAGCGAAACGGCAAGGTCGACGGAATCGCGCGAGGGGCGGAGCGACAGGATGATATTGGCCCGTTCGGCATCGATTCCGGCCAAAAGAATGTCCGAATCGGAGGAGTCCTCGCTGCGGCGCACGGCTTCGGCGGCGCTGTCGAGACATGCGAAAGCCTCGGCCGTGCGCCCTCGGTTAGCATATATCTGTGTACGGAAACGCCATATGTCGCTCATCAACTTTCCTCCGCAACGCCGGCTCACGGCGAGCGATGAATCGCTGTATTCGACGGCCTTGTCGGCCATGCCGAGACGGTCGTAATACTGACTGAGATCGCCGTAGAGCTGCACGGCACACTCCGAGGCCGGCACCCCGGGCTGCGCGTGGAGCGAGTCGAGGGCTTCGTCGAAAAACGGCAATGCCTCCTCGAGGCGTCCCACCGAAAAGAGAAAATACGCCATCTGCTCGAGCACGGCCACAGGATTTTCACGGCTCGTACCTTCACGAAGCTGCCGCACGGCCTCCTCCTGCACGGCGAAATAGTCGGGGAAAGGCGCACCGGTGTCGAGCATAGTCCATGCCTCCAAGGTAAGACCCTCCTCATATTCGCGTGCGGAAGCCGACGGATGCGTCTTGCGGCACCCCGAGGCCATGAACAGGGCAAGAAATACAGATGTGATTATTATCGGCAAATGACGCATAGACTGCAAATTTTCAATGCAAAATTAGCGAAAGTCCGTCAAAAAAAATGCGCCGTTGCAACCCAATCTATCACAAATCTATCGAAAACGTCATCGGAGCTGCCAGAAAGTGAGCGCGGCAGCCGCTGCAACGTTGAGGCTATCGACGCCGCGCTGCATGGGTATTCGCGCCACATAGTCGGCACCGTCGATCACGGCCTGCGGCAAACCGTCGCCCTCTGTGCCGAGCACGATTGCGGCGCGGGGGATGGCGCGGAGCACGGGGTCGTCGACGGGCACACTGCGGTGGGTGAGAGCCATGGCTATGGTCTGGAAGCCGGCCTCACGGAGCTCGCCGTAGGGGTCGGAGCCAAGGCGGCACCATGGTATCTTGAACACCGTGCCCATCGACACGCGCACGGCGCGGCGGTTGAGCGGGTCGCAGGTGGTTGGAGTGACGGCCACGGCATCGATGCCCAGCGCGGCGGCCGAGCGGAATATTGCGCCGATGTTGGTGGTGTCGGTAACGGAATCGATGACGGCTATGCGACGCGCGGCGGGGGCAATGTCGGCCAGCGACGGCAGCACGGGGCGCCGCATGGCGCATAGCACGCCGCGAGTGAGAGTGTAGCCCGTGATGGATGCCAAGAGCCCGCGGCTGCCCGTAAGAAGCGGCATGTCGGCCGGACAGTCGGCAATAATGCCGGCGGCATCGCCTTCGATATGCTTGCGCTCGCACATGAGGCTCACCGGCTCGCAGCCGGCGTCGAGAGCGAGGCGTACCACCTTGGGGCTTTCGGCAATGAAGAGACCCTGGCCGGGATGAAGCTCGTCGCGCAACTGGGCCTCGGTGAGCGAGGCATACGGGGCCGCGAGGGGATGGTCGAGGGTGTCGAGGGTAATTATCTGTGCCATCTGATTTTCGAGAAGAAGCGTCCGAGCGCCTTGCCGAGGTTGACAAAAATCGGCGAGGGTCCGCTGGCAATGTCGGATGCCAGAGGGTCGGTGAACGAGGTGAGTACCGGCGCTTCGCCGAACTGCTCGGGGTAAATCATCATGAGGTTGTTGCGCGAGAAATACCGCTGCAAGAAGCCCGGAAGTTCCGTCATTTCGGAGCGGTAGCTCACCGACTGCACGCGGGCGCCGATTACTACGAAAAGGTCGTCGTCGAGGATGGTGTTCGACATCAATATGAGGTCGTCCATCCCTTGAGTGGTACGGAACTCGCAGCGTATGCCGTAGTTCTCGGAATAAATTACACCGCGGATGAGGGGCTGCAGCTCGCCGGGGCAGCAGAATATTATGCGGCATCCCACCTGACGCGTGAGCCGCGAGAGGGCTCGCACCCAGCGGTTGAAGCCGGTCTCGTACTGCGCGTCGGCCGGTACCCACACCACCACGCGCGTTATGGTTCCGGCGGGAATGTAGCAGCGCGATATGATAATCATACGGTTGGTGGCACGCAGAAGCTGCTCAACCTTGTTGCCGAAGAACGAATCGATTACCGTGATGCGGCGGTGCATGCCCAGCATAATCTCGGTGATGTCGCGCTCCTCGATGGTGTTGAGCACGCCGGTGACGGTGTTGAGGTCGTAGCGCTCGAGAGTATCGATGTGAATGTCGGCTGCGGCGGCAGTGCTCTTGGCGGCTTCAAGAGAGTTGCGCGATATGGCCTTGGCAGCAGTGCTGTTGTCGTTGCGCACATGGAGGGCATAGAAGTTGTGAGTGCCCCGGGTGTTGCGCATCAGCACCGCCATCTCCACCAGCTGAGGCGTGGTGAGGGGATTTGCCACGGCGATGAGCGTGCGGTTGTTGCGGCGTCCCTTCCCGCCGGCGGCGTCGGGCTCCTCCTCGAGCATCTTCACTTTCAGGCGCGATGCGGCTCCTGAGGTGATGACGGGCGCCACGCCGCAGGTGACGAGGATTACGGCAATGGTGCTGTTGAGGATGCGCTCGTCGAACATCTGCAAGTTATAACCCACGGCCACCACGGCGAGAGCCACCGCTGTATGCGCGGCCGTGAGGCCGAACATCACGTTGCGGCTGTCGGCGTCGAGGCGGCATATCTTCTGCGCAAGCCATGCCGGCAGCCACTTGCTCGCCAGAGCCACGGCAAGCATTATCGAGGCCATGCCCACGGTGGCGCTGTCGCCGAAGACTCGCACATTGATCATCATGCCCACGCTGATGAGAAAGTAAGGGATGAAGAGCGCGTTGCCCACAAACTCTATCGAGCTCATAAGCGGCGAAGCAACAGGGATATAGCGGTTGAGGAGCAGACCGGCGAAGAAGGCGCCGAGAACAGGTTCGAGACCTATTAGCTGCGCCGAGCAGGCCGCCAGAAAGACAAGCACCATCACAAAGACATACTGCGTGACCTTGTCGGAAAATTTCTTGAAGAAATAGCGCGTGATGCGTGGGTAGAGATACAGCAACGCGGCCACCCACAGCGCAAGGCGGAGCATCAGCAGGGCTATGGCGCCGATGTTGAAGTAGCCTTCACGGCGCACGCTCACCGTGGCCGCCAGCACGAGGAGGGCGCCGATGACGGCGATGATGGTGCCGACGATGGCGATGAGTACTGCCGGCGCTCGCGTGATGCCCAGACGTGCCGCCACAGGATAGGCCAACAGGGTGTGCGAGGCGTACATGGCACCGAGCAGAAAGGCCGTGGTGGCGTCGAGATGCAGTATCCACACGCTCGACACCACGCCGAGTATCAGCGGTATGGCCAGCGTGAGGATGCCGAAGAGCAGCCCGCGCCGCAGGTTGAGTTTGAGATGGTACATGTCAATCTCAAGTCCGGCAAGGAACATGAGATAGAGCAGTCCGACCTGTCCGAAGATGGCAAACGACGAGTCGTTGTCGAGCACATTGAAGCCGTAGGGACCGATCACCACCCCGGCCACTATCATGCCTATGATGTGGGGGATTTTGAGCTTGTTGAGGAGCAGGGGCGCAAAGAGGATGATGGCCAGCACGATAAAGAATATCTGCACGGGCTGCGTCACCAGGGCTTGCGCGAGAGGAATCATTTCAATGTCGGTGGTCGATGATATAGCGTGCTATCTGCACGGCGTTGAGGGCTGCGCCTTTACGAATTTGGTCGGCCACGGACCAGAAAGCCAGACCGCCGCTGTCGGCAAGGTCGCGGCGTATGCGGCCAACGAACACGGGGTCAGTGCCGGCTACATGCAGGGGCATGGGGTAACCGCAGGGACGGGCTTCGTCGACGAGCACCACACCCGGAGCTTCGGCGAAGATGTCGCGGGCTTCCTCCACGCTTATGGGGCGCTCCGTCTCCACCCATATTGCCTCGCTGTGCGCGCGCATCACGGGCACGCGCACGCAGGTGGCGCTCACTTCGAGAGTCGGGGCGTGCATAATTTTCTTGGTCTCGAGGTGCATCTTCATCTCCTCGCGGGTGTAGCCGTTGTCGGTGAAGACGTCGATATGGGGTATGAGGTTGAAAGCCAATTGGTCGGCGAACTTCTTCACCGTAGGCTCTTCGCCGGCGGCTATCTCACGGGTCTGCTGCTCGAGCTCTGCCATGCCCGTGGCTCCGGCACCGCTGGCTGCCTGATAGGTGGCCACGTGCACGCGGCGTATGGGACTGGCCTTGTGGATGGGATTGAGGGCCACAACCATCTGGATAGTAGTGCAGTTGGGATTGGCTATTATGCCTCGGGGAGCGTCGAGGGCGTCGGCACCGTTCACCTCGGGCACCACCAGAGGCACGTCGGGGTCCATGCGGAAGGCGCTGGAATTGTCGATCATTATGGCACCGTGAGCCGTGATGTGCAAGGCATATTGCTTCGACACGTCGCCGCCGGCCGATACAAAGGCGAAGTCGATGTCCTTGAAATCGTCGGCATCGCGGCCCAGCTCCCTCACGGGCTCGGTGGGCTTACCGCGGAAAGTATACACAGTGCCGGCACTGCGGGCCGAGCCGAAGAGGCGCAGCTCATCGATAACGAAATCAGAATCTTCGAGAATACGGAGAAATTCCTGACCTACGGCGCCCGAAGCGCCCACGATAGCGATTTTCATTTTGCAGTTATATTTTAAACTGCAAAATTACAAATTTTTCGAAAATTTGCGAAACCGCATTAAAAAAACGCCGTCATTTTTCCATTTCCCGATTCCCAATCCACCTCAAGTGGCCTTGTTGCTGGTGACGAAGGCGCGGAGGGCGTGGTCGGAACGGCTGACATAGCGGCTCAGTTGCCGCGAATATCGTGCCAAATCGTCGATGGGGCGCTTTGCCACTCCTGTCTCCATGGCCGCACGAGCCACTTCGGCGGGAACTTCCGCCAGCAAACGGCGGTCGAAGGGCTTGGGGAGGATGTAGTCGGGACCGAATTCGAGCTTCTCATCGGGATACAGCCGGCGCACATCTCGCGGAGTGTCGGTGCGCGCCAGGGCGGCTATTGCACGCGCGGCGGCGGTCTTCATAGCCTCGTTGATTACTGTTGCCCGGCAGTCGAGAGCTCCCCGGAAGATATAGGGGAAGCCCAGCACGTTGTTTATCTGGTTGGGATAGTCGCTGCGGCCCGTGGCGTAGATGAGGTCGGTGCGTGTGGCGAGGGCCTTGTCGCGCGCTATCTCGGGGTTGGGGTTGGCAAGAGCGAAGACTATGGGATTCGGCGCCATTGTGGCCAGCATTTCGGGCGTAAGGACATCGGCTACCGAGAGGCCCATGAATACATCGGCGCCTCTGACGGCATCGGCGAGTGTATGCAAGCCTTCGCGACCTGTGGCAAAAGCCGCCTTGGCCTGCGACAGCCCTTCGCGGTCGAGGCGTATCACGCCTCGGCTGTCGCACATCACCACGTTGTTCTTGTCGACACCCAGCGAGCATATAAGCCGCGTGCACGCCATGGCGGCAGCCCCGGCTCCGTTGACGGCCACACGCACCTCAGAAATCTCCTTTCCTTGCACGGCGAGGGCGTTGAGAAGCGCCGCTCCCACTATCACGGCCGTGCCGTGCTGGTCGTCGTGCATCACGGGTATGCCGCAGCTGTCGACGAGCCCGGCTTCGATGGTGAAACATTCGGGCGCCTTGATGTCTTCAAGATTGATGCCGCCCACCGACGGCGATATGGCGCGCACCACGTCGATTACGCGCTGCGGGTCTTCCGAATCGATTTCTATGTCGACGGCATTTATGCCCGCAAACACTTTGAAGAGCAAAGCTTTGCCCTCCATCACGGGTTTGGCTGCCAATGGGCCGATGTTGCCCAGGCCGAGCACGGCGGTGCCGTTGCTCACCACTGCCACGGTGTTGGCGCGGTCGGTATAGCGGTAAACGTTGTCGGGGTCGCGGGCTATTTCAAGACAGGGGAAGGCCACGCCGGGCGAGTAAGCAAGAGAGAGGTCGTCGGGCGTGTAGAAGGGCTTTGTAGGCACGATTTCGATTTTTCCGGGACGCGGAAAACGGTGATATGCGAGGGCTTCGGTGCGAAGCCGGTTTTCGGAGTGTTTCATGCATTTAAAACACTCCGGCGCGGCGGATGGTTTTATTTGCCGTAATTAAGGCGGTACATCAGCGCGGTAAGGTTGATAATCGGCAAGGGGCGGTGGCGCAGCGGTGTGCCTGCTGTGCGCACGGCCACCACGCCGCGAAGGGCGCCGACTGCTATGCCAAGCATCGTCTCCATAAGCTTGGCGGCTACAACAACTTCCTGACCGCGTTGGATAATGTGGCTTTTGAGGTCGCCGACCTCGAAAGTGGCTACCACCGAACTTGTAAGCACGCGCTGTCGCACCATCGACAGGAGTGCTATGTAGCTGCACGACACCACAAGACTGATCATGCCGCGCTCGAGGTCGGGCACCACACGCACATTCATATCCACATTGATGGGTTCGTGGCCCATGCGCCGCAACGCCGACCGGTTGAGGACCGTCGACCCCGGCACTTCGCTCACCGACACAAGGGTGATATTCACTTGATTTTCCTCCATGATATTACAACGTCGCGGCATCGCCTCATGTTCGGCGCCGCCAACACCGCAAAGTTACGAATTTCCCCGCCGAAAACCGCGCCTGCGCAAAAAAAATATTTCTCCCGGCAGCAATATTCAGATTTATTCGTATCTTTGGCCGAAGAAAGAATAACGGCATCCTATAAAAACCGTCCGAGCCGGAACTAACTAAACCATATATAATATAATATGACAACACCTCCTCGCAAACCGTCGGCGATGATGGCATGGCTGGGGCTGGGCCTATCGCTGGCGTCGCTGCTGGCAATATGGGCCATGAACGCCTATGTCGTCGCCTCCTTCGAGCATCTCGATTCGCCTGTGGCTCCAGCCTATGCCGTCACCTTTGTTATCGCCGCCATCCTCGGCACGACAGGCCTCATCGCCTCGGTAATAGGCCTGACAGTGAAGCGCTTTGCCGTCAAGCGATGGATCTGCGTCGGCGGCATTGTGCTCTGCGGCCTGAGCCTCATGAGTGTTCCCGCCACCTACATCATGCTCCAGCGCATCATGACGTCGAAAGCTCTCGAAATACGTCTCCCCGACGCGCCGCCCGTGCCCTTCAAGGCTCCCGACGTTGTCATAGAACTCGACACCCTCGGCATCCTCCGCTGCTACGACAACCGACGGGGCGACGACACCGCACCACACGCCGTAGCTCTCGCCGACGATTCGGCATGCGAGCAACTCAACGCCTGGCTACATACCAACGAAATCACGCAGGACAACAACATCACCATCCGCGCGGACCGCGACACCCCCTACCCTCGCATCGACAGCCTGTTCACCCTCCTCAAAGGCCTCGACATAAAGCGCTTCAGCATCGCCACCACGGTCCACGAAGATGATTAGGCGAGAGTGTTGACAACAGCACGGTGTACCTTTTATAAGAGCTTGTTTAATAATAAATGTTACCGATAGGGCGGTCAGCCGTCGAGCAGATTTTCACTTGCGATGAGGGAGTTATGGGACACCATAACGACCGAAGAACAAGTGGAAAGATGCCGGCGGATGAGCGGCCGGA
>CABRZA010000033.1 GCA_902475285.1 uncultured Porphyromonadaceae bacterium | reverse complement strand
TGTTATAATCTCATAAGATACTATTTATTTATGAGACTTAAACGCACATTATGTATCGCTCTGGTGTCGTTGGGGGTATCGGCTACCGGTATCAACGCGCAGGATGTCAGGCCTCTGACTCCCGCCGAATGGGCCTTGCCAACCTTCGACGCCTCGGAGATTGCCCCCGACAACGCCGAATGGTGGCGCGGCTTCGGCGACCCCTTGCTCGACTCCATCATCACCCTCGGCGAGGAGGGCAATTACAATCTTGCCGCAATGGACCGCCGTATGGCGGCCGCACGCAGCCAGCTGCGCGGAGCACGCGGCGCCTATGCTCCGACCATCGATGTCAGCGCGGGCTATACGCGCGAGCGCACGTCGGGACGCATGGCCGGTCGCACCGGCGACGCCATCACCACTTCCTATTTCGACGCTGGCGCTTCCATGAGCTGGGAGATAGACGTCTTCGGCAAGATACGCAGCCAGGTGAAACAGGCCAAGGCCAATGTAGAAGTCACGGCCGCCGAGCGCGACGCAGCCATGGTGGCCCTCGACGCGGAGATTGCACAGACATATATAAAACTTCTTGTGGAGCGGCAGCAGCTCGAAGTCGCACGCAAGCACGGCGAGAACCAAAAGCATATCCTCGACATAACAGAGATACGCCACAACACCGGCCTTGTGTCGAAGCTCGACGTGGCACAGGCCAGCACGCTGTATTATTCCACCATAGCGCAGGTGCCCATGCTCGAGGCCTCGATAGAGTCGTCGTGCAATGCTCTTGCCACTCTCCTCGGCGTCCTTCCCGACAGCCTGCCTGCCGGTGTGTGGCAGACGAGGCCTTTGCCGGAGAAGTGCATTCTGCCCGACATGGGCGTCCCCGCCGACCTTCTCCGTCGGCGCCCCGACATTGTCGAGGCCGAGCGCAACGTGGCACTGGCCGCCGCCGGGCTCGGCATAGAGCGAAGCGCATATTTGCCTTCGTTGAGCCTCCAGGCGTCGGTAGGCACGCAGGCACACAATGCCGGCGACCTGTTCTCCGGCCCGTCGTTCGCTTATTCCGTCGTACCCACCCTCTCGTGGACGCTTTTCGACGGTCTGCGCCGCCGAAATGCCACAGCCGCCGCACGCGCCGTGATGGAGGCACAGGTCGACGCCTATAATCTCGCCGTACTCACGGCCGTCGAAGAAGTGCGCACGGCAATGCAGACCTATGCGGCGTCGCTCGAATACATCAGGCGCGTAGAAGAAGTGGTGACCAATGCCGAGGAAGAGGTGACACTCTCGGTGGACCTCTACAAGCAGGGCCTCACATACTTCTCCAATGTGGTCGACGCCCAGTTGAATTATCTTACCTATCAAAATACTCTCGTTCAGGCACGCGGCAATTCGCTCACGGCACTTGTAAATCTATACAAGGCCCTCGGCGGTGGCTGGCGGCAATAAAAATCACCTTGCGTTATGAAATTCTCAACTCTATGTCTATTGACTTTTGTCGGCGTCGGTGCTATGACCGTCGCCTCCTGCCACCGCAAGACCGCTACCGTCGGCCGCAGTGCCGAAAACGTCGACGTCGCTCTCCCCGTAGTCGACTCCGTGACTCTCTACAAGACCTACCCCGGCACCATGTACGCCAACCGCGAGGTGAAGCTCGTGGCGCGTGTCAACGGCTACCTTGAAAGCAAAAACTACAATTCCGGCGACTTCGTGAAGCAGGGCACCGTGCTCTTCACCATCGAGAGCCGCAACTACCGCGACGCCGTCGAGCAGGCCCGCAGCGCCGTCGAGCAGGCCCGCGCCAACCTTTCCTATTCACAGGCGCGCTACGACGCCCTGGCCGAAGCCGTGAAGAGCGATGCCGTGAGCCGTATGGAAGTGGAGCAGGGGCGCAGCGCCCTCGAGCAGGCCAGGGCTTCGCTTGCCTCGGCCGAGGCAAGCCTGACCACGGCGCAGACGCAGTTGGGATATTGCACCGTGCGTGCGCCGTTCGACGGCCATGTCTCGGCAGCGGTATATGACGTGGGCAGTTATGTGGGCGGCGAAGGAGCGCCCGTCGACCTTGCCGGCATCTACGAGGATGCGCAGATGGTAGCTTCCTTCTCGATCGACGACGACGCTGCTCTCGTCGACCTTCAGCACAACATCGAGGCCAACGCCGTCGATTACCGGCATATACCTCTCAAATTCAACGACGACACCGACCATTCCTATACCGGCAGCCTCGACTATCTTGCGCCGCACGTCAATACATCTACGGGTACCATAGAGCTGCAGGTATTGGTCGACAACCCCTACGGCGAACTCCGCAGCGGCATGTATGTGAGCGTCGACCTGCCCACAGGCACCGACAGCCGGGCCATCCTCGTCAAGGACGCCTCCATCTCCTCCGACCAGCTCGGCAAGTATCTATACACCGTCAACGATTCGGGCCGGGTGGCCTACACGCCCATAGAGACGGGGCAACTCGTGGCCGACAGCATGCGCATCGTCACCAAAGGCATAGAGCCGGGCATACGCTACGTGACCAAGGCCCTGCTCAAAGTGCGCGACGGCATGACCGTAAATCCTGTATTGGTAAAGTAAACTTATTTCCGCCATGTTCAGCAAGTTCTTTATCACACGCCCCATCTTCGCCACAGTATTGGCGATACTGATGATTCTTGCCGGCCTCCTCACCGTCAAGACACTGCCGGTGGCCCAGTACCCCGACATTACGCCCCCGACTGTCTACGTCATGGCCAACTATCCCGGCGCCGACGCAAAGACCGTGGCCGAGACTGTGGGCGTGCCCATCGAGGAGCAGGTCAACGGCGTGGAGAATATGATGTATATGAGCTCGACCTCCGGCTCCGACGGTTCATATCAGCTTGAAATTACATTCGAGAACGGCACCGACCTCGACATGGCTGCCGTGAAGGTGCAGAACCGCGTGTCGCAGGCTGAGCCCGTGCTCCCCGGGGCGGTGAAGCAGCAGGGCGTGAGCGTGATGTCGCGTTCGTCGAACATCATCCTCTTCATAGCCATCGAAACCGACGATCCCGAGCGTTACGATGGCCTCTACCTCACCAACTATGCCCAGCTCAGCATCGTCGACGAGCTCTCGCGCCTCGACGGCGTGGGCAGTGTCAACGCTTTCGGCGCGGGCGAATACAGCATGCGAGTGTGGCTCGACCCGGCCAAGATGCGCGTGCGCGGCCTTACACCCTCCGACGTCGTGGCGGCAATATCGAGCCAGAACATACAGGTGTCGGCCGGTTCGGCCGGCGGTGCGCCGTCGCCCGAAGGGCAGCAGTTCGAGTACACCCTCACTTCGCAGGGACGCTTGGACGATGCCTCGCAGTTTGCCGATATCGTAATCCGCACCGACGACCGCGACGGTATCCTCCGTCTGGGCGACATAGCCACCGTAGACCTCGGCAGCGAGAGCTATTCGATGACCTCACATGTGTCCGGTCAGGCTGCCGGCCTTATAGGCGTATATCAGCTTCCCGGCGCCAATGCCATGAAGGTTGCCGACGATGTGAAGGCCAAGCTCGCCGACCTCAGCCAGTATTTCCCGGACGACATACACTACCGCGTGATTCTCGACACCACCGATTTCGTGTCGGCCTCCATCGACGAGGTGCTCGTGACATTCATCGAGACCACGCTTATTGTAATGATAGTCATCCTTCTCTTCTTGCAGAATTTCCGCGCGGTTGTCATACCCATGCTCACCATACCGGTATCTCTCATCGCCACCTTCGCGGTGATGAAGCTCATGGGATTCACCCTAAATACCCTCACGCTTTTCGGTCTGGTGCTGGCGATAGCCATTGTGGTCGACGACGCCATAGTGGTGGTGGAGGACTGTGCACGAATTCTCAACAGTCTGCCGGGCATCACGCCGCGCGAGGCGGCACTCAAGGCCATGGACGAGTTGCAGGGGCCGATCGTGGGCGAGGTGCTGGTGCTTCTGTCGGTATTCATTCCCACGGCATTTATATCGGGCATCACCGGCCAGCTCTACAAGCAGTTCGCCCTCACCATAGCCGTGAGCACGGCGTTCTCGGGCTTCAATGCCCTCACGTTCACTCCGGCCATGTGCGCTCTCTTCCTTCGGCCCACGACAGGGCAGTCGCGCTTCGTGGTTTACCGTTGGTTCAACGCCGGCTTCGAGGCCGTGCGCCGTGCCTACAACAGCACCGTGGGCCGTCTGCTTGCCAAGCCCGTCATCGCCATGCTGATATTCGTGGCGATATGCGGCGCTGCCTTCTGGGGCCTCCTTCGCCTGCCGTCGTCGTACGTTCCGCATGAGGACATGGGATATTTCCTCACTTCCATCCAATTGCCGCAGGGAGCGTCGCTTGAGCGCACCGACAGTGTTGTTACGCGACTCTCGGCCGATGTCAGCGGGCTTCCTCAGGTGAAGGACGTGATAGCCATATCGGGCCAGTCGTTCCTCGGCGGCGGCGCGGGCAGCAACATGGCGTCGCTTTTCGTAGTGCTCAAACCATGGAAGGAACGCAAGGGCTCGGCCAACGGTGTCGACGCCGTGATATCGGAAGTCGACAGAATGTCGGCAGGCATACAGGAAGCCGTGGTCTTCTCGGTGAATCCTCCGGCCATACCCGGTCTCGGCATGTCGTCGGGCTTGGAAATGCAGTTGCTCGACATCAACAACTTGGGCAGCAAGGAGATTGCGCAGACCGTCGACGCCATACGCCGGGCTGCGGCCGACTATCCCGAACTCTCGCAGATAACCTCGCTCTACCAGGGCTCCGTGCCGCAATATTCCATCAAGGTCGACCGCGACAAGGTAAAGCTCCACGGCCTTACTTTGGCGGAAGTCTATTCGGCGCTGTCGACATTTATGGGCAGCAGCTATGTGAACGACTTCGTGAAGTTCGGCCGCAGCTACGAGGTACTCGTAAGCGGCGACAGTCATTCACGAGCCCGTGCCGAGCAGGTGCTCGACCTCGCCGTGCGCAACCAGGCCGGCGACATGGTGCCTTTCTCGACGTTCGCCAGCGTAGAGGAGGTGATGGGACAGTCGTCGATCAACCGCTACAACATGTACTCCTCCGCCTCTGTAACCGGCACCACGGCACCGCATGTGAGCTCATCGGCTGGCATCAAGGCTATGGAGGACATTATGGCCAATGTCGTCGGCCCGCAGTTCGGCTATGCCTGGACGGGCGAAGCATTGCAGGAGACGCAGTCGGGCACGACCATCAGCATGACCCTCATCTTCGCCATCATAATCACCATTCTGGTGCTTGCGGCGCAATATGAGTCGTGGACCGACCCTGTGGCCGTAGTCATAACTACCCCTACCGCAATTTTGGGCACCGTGCTCGGTTGCCTCTTCCTGGGGCAGAGCGTGAGCATCTATACCCAGATAGGCATCATCCTGCTGCTGGGCATGGCGGCCAAGAACGCCATCCTTATCGTGGAGTATGCCATGGACTACCGCAAGAGCGGCCAGGGTATACGTCAGTCGGCCACGTCGGCCGGCAACGTGCGCCTGAGGCCTATCCTTATGACGGCGCTCGCCTTCGTCTTCGGCGTCATGCCCATGATTTTCGCCACGGGCGCCGGCGCCGGCAGCCGCATATCGCTGGGCACGGCAGTGGTCTTCGGCATGGCCGTCAACGCCGTCCTCGGCACGCTCTTCGTGCCGAGCTTCTGGGAGCTCCTCCAGCGTTTCCGCGAAAAATACCTCGCCAAACTCTTCGCTTACAAACCCAAAACGCCCACTCCGCCCGAGAAGCGAGGAGGTCAGTCTTAATAGTCCGACCTGTCCGACTTGTCAGACATTTGTATATGAAAAATCCGAGCGGGTGCAAACCTGCTCGGATTTTTGCTGTTGTTGTTCAGTATAAATTACCAAATCACCACGCGCTCTTCGGCGGGACGGAACATCGGGTCGCCTTCTACGATGTCGAATGCTTCGAAGAAGGGCTCGATGTTGCGGAGAGTGGCGTTTACGCGCCAGCGGCCGAGCGAGTGGGGGTCGTTCTGGGTGCGCGAGAGAATCTCGGCATCGCGTATGTTGCCGGCCCATACGTTGGCGTAGGCAAGATAGAACTGCTGCTCGGGGGTGAGGCCGTCGATAGTGTTGCCTTCCTTGCCATCAAGGCTGTTGATGTAGGCGGTGTGGGCCACGCGGAGGCCGCCCTGGTCGGCGATGTTCTCGCCAAGGGTGAGGTGACCGTTGGCATGGGTGCCGGGTAGAACCTCGATGGCGTCGAACTGTGCGGCGAGCTTCTCGGCGAGGGCGTTGAAGGCTGCGGCATCGGTGGCAGTCCACCAGTCGGCCAGGTTGCCGTCCTTGTCGAACATGCGGCCCTGATCGTCGAAGCCGTGAGTCATCTCATGACCGATGACAACACCGATGGCGCCGTAGTTCACTGCATCGTCGGCCTCGGGGTCGAAGAATGGAGGCTGGAGTATGCCGGCGGGGAAGCAGATTTCGTTTGAGCCGGGGTTGTAGTAGGCGTTGACGGTCTGGGGCGACATGTACCAGCGTTCGCGGTCGACGGGCTTGCCGTAGTCGGCGTTGTTGTAGTCGGCGTTGAACTGGATTGCACGCTGTATGTTGGTCCAGTAGGGGAGGGTGGCGTCGATGTCGAGGGCAGAGTAGTCGCGCCACTTGTCGGGGTAGCCGATCTTAACCTTGAAGGCTGCGAGTTTTTCCTTGGCTCGGGCCTTGGTGGTGTCGCTCATCCATGTAAGGCTGTCAATGTGCTGGCCGAGGGCCGTCTGCAGGTTGGCAACGAGTTTCACCATCTTCTCCTTGGAGCTTGCGGGGAAGTACTTGGCCACATATTCCTCGCCGAGAGCTTCGGAAAGGATGCCGTTGGGCACGGCGAGGGCGCGCTTCCAACGGGGACGCTGCTCCTCTACGCCGCTTATAACCTGCTCGAGGGCGAAGTTGGCGTCGATGAAGTCGTCGCTGAGGTAGGGGGCGGCGGAGCTTACATAGGATGCTGTCATGTAGTCGCGGAGCGCCTGGATGTCGGTGTCGTTGAGCACTTCGGCCACGGTGGCGTAGTAGGCGGGCTGACCTACTATTACGGTATCGACGTCGAGTTTCTGGAGGTCGAAGTAGCGCTTGAGGTCGACACCGGGGTACTGCTGCATGAGCTCTGCCACGGCTGTGGGATTGTTCTGAGCGGCGATGTCGCGCTGCTGGGTGCGTGTCATCTGCTTTTCGGCCAGACGCGTCTCGATGGCCATGGTGTTGGTGGCCAGACGGTCGGCGGCGGCTTCGTCGTAGCCTATGAGCGTGGCCAGAGTGCGGAGATACTTGCCGTAGGCTTCGCGTATCTTGGCGGCGTTTTCGGTGTCGTCGGTGTAGTAGTCGCGGTCGCCGAGGCCCAGGCCGCCCTGTTCCCAGTACATGGTGTTGGTGTTGGCGTCGTTGAGGTCGGCCTGCACGCCCGTGCCGAAGAACACACCCATGCCGGGCATCGTGGCCAGGAGTTCGATGATGTCTTCACGCTCGGTGGCGGCAATCTTTGCAAGGTCGGCGGCGAGGGGAGCTGCACCCTGCTCGTTGAGGGTCACGGAGTCCATGCCCATGTTGTAGAGGTCGGCGATTTTGCGGGCGTTGGTGCTGGCTTCGGGGTTGGACGATGCAAGGCTCTCTACGAGCGAGCGCACCTGTTCGCGGCAGTTCTCGTTGAGGGCGTCGAATGTGCCGTAGCGGGAAAATTCTGGTTTGAGGGGGTTGGCTTTCATCCAGCCTCCGCAGGCGTAGTCGTAGAAGTCGGCCTTGGGCGATACGGAGGTATCGAGGTTGGCCGTGTCGACGCCCTTGGGCTGCGATGTGCCGCACGATGTGGCCATTCCGCCTATGGCGAAGGCTGTAAGTGCAAGAAACATGTTGATTGTTTTCATTTTATATGAAATTTTATTGGATTGTCATTGTTTGTACCGCTCTTTAAGCTCGTCGAGTTCCATCTGGGCCAGTTCCCAAAGGCTCATGGCGTTTTCGAGTTCCTTTGTGGCGTCGGCGTGGCGCGTGAATATCTCGGGATCGACGCAACCGACGGCAATCTCGGCCTCGACGTCGGCCACGGCCTTCTCGCGCGCGGTGACATTTGCCTCGGCTTCCTCAACCTTCTTTGCGGCGCGGCGCAGGGCCTTGTCGCGCTCGCGCTGCTCGGCGTAGCTCAGCTTGGGCGCGGGTGTGTCGGCGGCCGCTGGTGTGGGTTGTGCGGCCTGCTGCGCCTTCGGGGCGGCTTTCTCGGCCTTGGGTGCGGGGGTGCTGCGCTCGAGCTCCTGCAAGGAGGCGAGCTTCTTCTTTTCGAGGAACTCATAGATGCCTCCGAGGCACTCGGTGACCTTGCCGTGGCCGAACTCGTAGACGCGGTCGACGAGTCCGTCGAGGAACTCGCGGTCGTGGCTCACCACAATCACCGTACCGTCGAAGGCCGCGATGGCCTGTTTGAGGATGTCCTTGGTCTTCATGTCGAGGTGGTTGGTGGGCTCGTCGAGGATGAGGAAGTTGACGGGTTCGAGCAGGAGCTTAATCATGGCCAGACGCGTCTTCTCGCCGCCGGAGAGCACCTTCACCTTCTTGTCGGAGGCCTCGCCGCCGAACATGAAAGCCCCCAGAATGTCGCGTATTTTGAGGCGGATGTCGCCCACGGCCACGCGGTCGATGGTGTCGAAAACGGTAATCTCGCCGTCGAGCATCTGCGCCTGGTTTTGGGCGAAGTAGCCTATCTTCACGTTGTGGCCCAGACGCAGCGAGCCGGTGAAGGGTATCTCGCCCATTATGCACTTCACGAGCGTCGACTTGCCTTCGCCGTTCTTGCCCACGAAGGCCACCTTGTCGCCCCGGCGGAGGGTGAAGGTGGCGTGGTCGAACACCTGATGTTCGCCGTAAGCCTTTCCGACGTCTTCGATGATGAGTGGGAAGTCGCCCGAGCGCGGCGCCGGCGGAAAGCGGAGGCTGAGGTGCGAGGTGTCGACCTCGTCGACCTCGATGCGCTCGATTTTTGCCAGCTGCTTGATGCGGCTCTGCACCTGCACCGACTTGGTGGCCTTGTAGCGGAAGCGCTCTATGAATTCCTCAGTGTCGGCAATCTGCTTCTGCTGGTTGCGGTAGGCGCGCATCTGCTGCTCGATGCGCTCGGCGCGAAGTGCCACGAAGCGGGTGTAGTTCACCGAGTAGTCGTAGATCTTGCCGAGCGTTATCTCTATGGTGCGGGTGGTTACGTTGTCGAGGAAGGCGCGGTCGTGGCTCACCAGCACCACGGCCTTGGCCTTGGTGATGAGGAAGTTTTCGAGCCACTGTATCGATTCGATGTCGAGGTGGTTGGTTGGCTCGTCGAGGAGGAGCACGTCGGGGCGCCGCAGCAGGAGCTTGGCCAGCTCTATGCGCATGCGCCATCCGCCGCTGAATTCGGATGTGGGGCGGTCGAAGTCGCTGCGCTCGAAGCCCAGGCCCATGAGTGTCTTCTCGAGCTCGGCCTCGCAGTTGTCGGAGGCCGACATTGCGAGCTCCTCGGTGAGGTTGCTCACGCGCTCTATGAGGTCGTGGTAGTCGGGGCTGTCGTAGTCGGAGCGCTCGGCGAGCTCCTGGTTCATGCGGTCGAGGCGCTGCTGCATCTCTGCAATGTGAGCGAAGACCTTGCGTACCTCCTCGGCCACGGTGAGTGTGTCTTCGAGCACCATCTGCTGGGGAAGGTAGCCTATGGTCACGTCGTTGGGCACGGCCACGCTGCCCGATGTCGGGGCCTGGATACCGGCGATAATTTTGAGCATCGTCGACTTTCCGGCGCCGTTCTTTCCCACAAGGGCGATTTTGTCCTTGGGGTTTATGACATAGTTAATGTTGTCGAAGAGTTTGCGCGCGCTGAACTCTACCGACAAGTTATTGATTGAAATCATTTAAAACAATCTGAATTACACTGCAAAGTTAGCAATTTTTTTTCAGATGGCGAAAGGGTCACTCTTCGCCGAAGTATTGGCGGAGGTATTCGTCGCAGGTAAGCTTGAGCTCGTCGTACCAGGCGTCGCCGAATCGGCGGCGAAGGGGGCCTTCGAGAAAGCGGTAGGCCCTCAGACCCTTTGCACGGCCCAGAACTTCGGCCGACTTGCATATGCGCCAGCGATGGAGATTGACGGCTGTGAAGCTGTCGTATTTTTTCACCCTCACGGGGTACAGGTGGCACGACACCGGTTTGAGGAAGCCTATGCGGCCCTCGCGGCAGGCGTTCTCGATGGCGCATCGCCACGAGCCGTCGGGAGCCGTGGTGGCGAAGGCGCAGAGCCCGCCCTGGACGAGAGCCGTCACTTCGTCGCCCTCGCAGTCGATGTAGCTCACGCCGTTGGCCTCGATTTCGCGCTGTGCCGCCGGCAGGAGGTCGTTCCATATTTCGGGGAGTATCTCGCGGATGGTGTCGGCTTCGCCCGGTTCGAGAGGCGCGCCGGCATCGCCGTCGAGGCAGCACTGGCCGTGGCAGGCGTCGAGGTTGCAGCAAAAGAAGCGCTCGGCAAGGTCGAGGCTTACGAGGGTGTCTTGTATCTGGAGCATAAGTTACTTGTCAAATATCTGTTGCACAGGTGGCCACGCCAATGAGGCGGTCGTAACGTTCGCCGCGGCGACGGTGGTAGACCTTCACGGTGTATTCGTTGACTGTCTGGTACTTGTCGCCCTCAATGGCGTCGGTATATCCGCGTGTGGCTTTCGGGGGCACGATGAGGTACTGGTAGTTGTAAGCGCCCTGTTTGAGGAGCATGGCGCGTTCGTAGAGGCCCGTGGCCTCGTTGTAGGTCATGCGGGCGTTTTGGTCGAAGCGCCGCCGGGTGAAGTCGCCGTCGAGGAATATCAGGGCCCGCGACGTGTCGGGATAGTCGAGCGAGAAGTGCACCACTCCGTAGTCGGCCTCGACGTCGGAATCGTCGGAGTTGTACTCGCGCACGAAGTAGCGTCCGTGCTGGGTGCTGTCGTAGCTGTAAGGCTCGTCGGCGCGGCTTTCGTCGGTGGTGAGCGTGTAGTGGTAGTAGGGGTTGAAATACTGGATGTTGTCGACCTTCATGCCGGGATATGAGTCGCTTACAATCTCGAAACGGCGGTATTCGTTGCCGGCTTCGAATATGAGCGCCGGCAGATGCTCGTAGACGGCGCGGCGCCCCTGGAGTCGCAGGGGCTGGCGCAGCGAGCGTTCGTTGTCGAGGCGTCCGTTTTGGCTCACGGTCACCAGGAGGTCGTTGAAGGGGTCTTCGACTTGGCAGTCTTCGGTGTCGACGGTTATGTAGAGCTGCTGGTGCGAGCGGTTGTAGTCGATGTCGGTCTGCGTGGCGGCGCGCAGGGCTATGGGCGCGGTGTTTTCCGTCACCATGAAGCGGCATTGCAGCAGCGTGGCGTCGGGGTCGTCCTCGTTGTAGACGCGCAGGAGATAGTTGCCCGATATTGTTGGGCTCACCTGCTCGTTGGGGATGGTGAGGGAGTAGTGCACATAATGCACCGTGGTGGCTCGCGAGAAGTCGTAGGTGTCGATTGTGCCTTCGTTGAAACCGTCGAGAAACTCACTGTCGACCAGCCCCGAGGGCTTCCATTGCGCGTTGCAGTGCACGAGCGAGTAGCGGAGGTACTCGCGGTCGTCGGCGAGGCAGTCGAAGGATATTTTCAGGCGGTCGGCGCTGCCGAGCACAATCACCGGCGGGGCGAAGTCGTCGCCTTCGAGGCGCACCTGCAAGGTGTGTATATGGTCGTCGAAGATGCCGGTCATGGTGTCGGCGGCATCCTGGGCACGCAGCCCCAGAGCGGCGACAAGGAGCAGGAAGAGTGCGGCAAACTTTCTCATAACCATTTTATCGGACTTTGGCCGTGCTGCTGCAACCATGCGTTGGCACGGCTGAAATGCCGGTTGCCGAAAAATCCCCGGTAGGCCGACAGGGGCGACGGATGCGGCGACTCAAGCACGAGATGCCGGCTGCGGTCGACGAGTGCGCCCTTGCGTATGGCGTAACTGCCCCAGAGCATGAACACCAGCCCGTCGCGGCGCTCGTTGAGTGCGGCGATGGCGGCGTCGGTAAACTGCTCCCAGCCGCGCCCCTGGTGCGAGCCGGCGCGGTTGGCCTGCACGGTGAGGGTACTGTTGAGGAGCAGTACGCCCTGGCGCGCCAGATGCGAGAGGTCGCCGCTGAGGTCGGGCGGGAGTTCCACGCCGAGGTCCTGCGACATCTCCTTGTAGATATTCACCAGCGACGGCGGTATCTCCACGCCCTGCGGCACGGAGAAGCACAGGCCGTGGGCCTGCCCTTGGCCGTGGTAGGGGTCCTGTCCGAGAATCACGACTTTCACCTTGTCGAACGGGCATGCGTCGAAGGCGGCGAAAATCTGCGACGGAGCAGGGTAGACCGGCCCGGCGGCATAGCTCTGTTTCACAAACGATACGAGCTCTGCGAAATATGGCTTATCCCATTCGGCGGCAAGGGCTTGATGCCACGACGGGTCGATTCTTACATTCATGCACTGTGATTTTGATTTGCAAAAATACAAAAAAATTATTACTTTTGCACCCGCAAAGCCAAAAGGCTCGGCACGCCTCTGTAGTTCAACGAATAGAATAGAAGATTCCGGTTCTTCAGATCAGGGTTTGATTCCCTGCGGGGGTACACTTCCCGGCAGCACGCTCAGCGTGTTGCCGGAATTTTTTTGTCGAGCCAAGTTGTGATGGCGGAGATAGTTTCGGCCGAAATGTCGCCTTCGAGAGTGGCGTACTCGTCGGGCATACCGCTTACGGCGTGCTGGAAGAGGTGGTTGTGCTCGTCGAGAAGCACGGTGTCGGCGCCGGCGTTGTGCTTGCGGATGGTGTCGAGGTTGCCGGGCGCCACCTGTATGTCGCGGCTGCCGTTGAGCGCGAGCCACGGCACGGCCACGGCGGCAATGTCGGCGGCAGGGTCGTAGCGCAGCATGTCGCGGTACCACGGCGAGGTGAGGGCCTTTGCCGAGGCCGCGAACTGTTCCGCCACGCCTGGCGCTGCGGCGGCTCCCTCGCCGGCGGCTTCCGACAGGGCGCCGACAATCATCGACTGTGCTATCACCGTTGGCATCGGGCCTTTGGCGATATCGAGCAAACGGCGCTGCAACGCCTCCTGCGGCCATGCGCCCAAGGCAGCCATGGCAATGGCACGGCTCTGGTTCATGATAATCGAGTCGCCGGCCCAGGCGGGAGCGGCGAGGGTGACCATGAAGTCGCAGCGGCTGGCGGCGCCGAGCTTGATGGCCGTGGTGCCGCCTTCGGAATGGCCCAGTACGCCGACGGCTATGTCGGGGAAGCGGCGGCGCATGCTGTCGATTGCGCACGCGATGTCGGTCACGAAGTCGGCGTTGAGGGCGGCCGCGTAGTCGCCGGTGCTTTCGCCGCAGCCGCGGTCGTCGAGGCGCAGCACGGCGTATCCGGCGTCGGAGAGGGCGTCGGATATGGTGCGGAAGGGCTTCTTGCCGAAGAGTTCCTCGTCGCGGTTCTGCTGGCCGCTGCCGGTGATGAGTACGAGTGCGGCTTTCGGCGTGCCTTCGGGGGAGGCGAGCGTGCCGGCGAGACTTATGCCGGGGGCCGACTGCACGGTAACTTCGGTCTCCGCACGTGCCGGCGCCGCCAACGGCATCAATGCCGCGATGAGGAGAACGGCAAGGGCTTTCATAATTCTACGGGGCAAGCCACCGGTTGGTCGGTGACGGCGAAGGCTATCACTTCGTCGACGGTGTCGACGTAGCGGAAGGTCATGCCTGCGGTGTAGGCCGTGGGGATGTCCTCGATGTCGCGGCGGTTCTGCTGCGAGAGTATAATGGTGTCGATGCCGGCACGCTTGGCTGCGAGAATCTTTTCGCGTATGCCTCCCACCGGGAGCACTTTGCCGCGTAGGGTAATCTCGCCGGTCATGGCTATGCGTTCGGCCACACGGCGCTGGGTGAAGGTCGACACTATCGAGGTTGCGATGGTGATGCCGGCCGAAGGGCCGTCCTTGGGTATGGCGCCTTCGGGGAAGTGGATGTGCAGGTTGTAGCGGTCGAAGAGCTCGTAGTTTATACCCAGACGGTCGGCATGAGCCTTGACCCACTGGTAGGCGATTGTAGCCGATTCCTGCATTACGGTGCCGAGCTTTCCGGTGAGGGTGAGGCCGGGGTTCTTGGCTCGGGCGAGCGACGACTCTACCATGAGAATCTCGCCGCCGACCTCGGTCCATGCCAGTCCGGTGACCACTCCGGCGAAGTCGTTGCCTTCGTAGCGGTCGGCTATGTGCGGTGCCAGTCCAAGGAGGCCGTAGAGGTCGTCGGGACGGATGGGCTTCGGATAGTCGTCGCCCTTCATGATGGCGAGCACCACCTTGCGGGCAATAGCGGCGAGCTTCTTGTCGAGGGTACGCACGCCGCTCTCCGAGGTGTAGTCGCGGATTACGGCTTCGATGGCCTCGTCGGTGATGGCGAAGTTGTCGGGTGTGAGCGACATCTTCGCCATAATGGCCGGCAGGAGGTGGCGCTTGGCTATCTCCACCTTTTCTTCGAGCAGGTAGCCGGGCAGCTCGATTATTTCCATGCGGTCGAGGAGCGGGCGCGATATGGTGCCGAGGGTGTTGGCGGTGGCTATGAATAGCACGTTGGAGAGGTCGTAGTCCACGTCGATGTAGTTGTCGTGGAAATGGCAGTTCTGCTCGGGGTCGAGTACTTCGAGAAGTGCTGCGCCCGGGTCGCCCTTGTAGTCGGCGCCTATCTTGTCGACTTCGTCGAGGACGAGCACGGGGTTTACGGTGCCGGCACGTTTCATGGCGTCGATGATGCGGCCGGGCATGGCGCCGATATATGTGCGGCGGTGTCCGCGGATTTCGGCCTCGTCGTGCAGGCCGCCGAACGACACGCGCTCATATACACGCCCGAGGGCTTTTGCCACTGCGCGGCCTATCGATGTCTTGCCCACGCCGGGGGCGCCGACGAGGCATAGTATCGGCGCCTGGCTGCGCGGCGAACGTATGATTTGCGCCAGCTGTTCGAGTATGCGCTCCTTCACCTTCTCGAGGCCGTAGTGCGACTCGTCGAGTATCTGCCGGGCGGCGTCGAAGTCGGTTTGGCGGGGTGTGGCCTTCAGCCATGGCAGGGCTATGAGGGTCTCGAGGTAGGAGTAGAGCACGGAATAGTCGGGCGTGGAGGGGTTGTAGCGCCGCAACTTGTTGATTTCTTTTTGGAAAAGCTCCCATACCTCGTCGGGCATCTGTGCCTCTTCGCCACGGGCGAGAAGTTCATCCACCTCGTCGTCGTCGCCGTAGAGTGTCTCGCGTATTGCCTCCATCTGCTGTTGGAGGAAGGCGTTGCGCTTCTGTTCGTCCATGCTCGCGCGCGCGCGCTTCATTATTTGGTCGGTGATTTCCTGCTGCTGTACGAGGTTGAGTACCTTCGACAGCAGGAGTACGGCGCGCTGTTTGAGCGTGGTCTTCGACAGCAGCTCTACCTTGGCTTCGGTTTCGATGGGTATGTTGGTGCAGCAGTAGTTGACAAACTCGGTGTCGTCGGAAATGCGAGCGAGCATGCCTGTGACCTGCTGGGGCATCATGGAGGTGATGCTTTTGAGGTTGCGGCGAATCTCGGCGCAGACGTTGGAATATTCCGTCGGGTCCTGCGGCTCCTGGTCGGTGAGGAAACGCACGCGGGCGCTTACGAAGGTGTCGTCGTCGCCGCTTCCGCTCACCTTGCCGAGGATTCGGAAGCGGTTGCGCGCCCTGACGATGGCAATGCTGTGCTCGTCGTCTTCCATCACGCTGAGTACGTCGGCCACTACGCCGTACTTGAATACGCCCGCCGGCACCTCGGGGCTCTCGTCCTGAGGGTCGAGCTGGCACACTATGCCTATGGGGAAGGCGTGTTGGTTGGCCTCCTTGGCCAGACGCTTCGACGATGCACGCGTGAGTTCGAAACTGATGTTTGTGCCCGGGAACATCACCAGATTGCGCGTGGGTAGGATGGGGAGGCAATTGGGATCGGGTTCGGTTTCGAAACGAGTGGGGTCGATTTCTATCTGCTTCAGGCCGAAGGTGGAGTCTTTGATGTCGTAGTCGTGGCTGTTGTTCATTGCGTTTGAGGTCTTATTTGCCCGTGAAGAGAGTAAGGCATTGAGGAAAAGCATATTGCCGCGCGGACGGCCGCATCGGCTGTGCCTTTCTCCATGTCTTTAGCAAAAACAGTGCCAAAATTACGAAAAAATAGCCGTGCGGCATCCGTGGGGACGCTTAAAATCTGTTAACGGCCCTCGCGGCCGTCTGATTTCAAACAAATTTTGCGGGGTGCTTGTTGTAAAGATGTGCGCCGATAATGCGCCGCACCCCTCAATAATTATGAAATCGACAGTTACTTTCCTCGACAATTCCGGTTTTATGGTGGAATATCCTAAAATCGTCCTTGTGTTCGACTATTACCACGACACGGCGCATGTGGTGGAGAAAGCGCTCCGCCACAGTCCCGACAAGCCGGTGATTTTCTTCGTGACACACAATCATCCCGACCACTTCAACACCGATATCTTCAACCTTGGGCAGAGCCACCGACGCCTGTATGTTCTTTCGAACGACATTCCCACGCGTGAAATCCACGACGACATGCCCATCGACTGGATGAGCGCCGGCGATACTATTGAAGGTCTGCCCGAAGGCATCAAGGTGCAGGCCTACGGTTCGACCGATCTGGGGGTGAGCTATTGCGTGACCATGGCCGACGGCACGACGCTTTTCCATGCCGGCGACCTCAACGACTGGCACTGGGACAAGGAGAACACCGAGCGCGAGGCTCATCGCGCCACCGAGATGTTCACTGTGGAGCTCGACCGAATAGCCGAGGCCCATCCGACGTTCGACGTGGCTTTCTTTCCCGTCGACACCCGCCAGGGCGAGAACTGCGCGTCGGGCGCTCGCCGCTTCCTCGACACCATAGCCGTGGGGCAGTTCTTCCCCATGCACTTCAATGGTTCCTACGAAGTGGCCTGCGACTTCGCCGCCTATGGTCTGAGCGACGCCGCCAAGGCTCGCACGGCCATGCACTGCCTGCACAAACCCGGCGACAGTGTAGAAATATAATGCCCATTTACCATACGGCATCGGTCGCGCACGCACGGCCGATGCCATTATTATAACATCAAATCACCACCATTATGCCAGTAAGACTCCGCACCGGCGGCGCACCGACATTGCGCCACGACACCACGCTTCATTTCTCAAACATCACTCCGTCACTTTATTCCGACATCCGACGTATATTGGCCAAAAGCAATACCCGCAGTTGCGACTATTCGCTCGGGGTGCTTGTGATGTGGGCTGATTATTTCAAATATTCATGTTGCATCCATTCGGGTACCCTTTTTGTGAAATGTCTCGACCAGGACGGCAGCGGCCGTCAGGCTTTTCTTCTTCCTTGCGGCGACATGCCTTTTGACCGCTCTGTGGAGCTGTTGAGAAACTATTGTCGCGCCAAAGGCATACCTTTGATATTCACCGCCGTTCCCGAAGACCGTCTGCCCGAACTGGGCCCATGTTCGCCCGTGGAGCTGCCGGTGTGGACCGATTATATATACGATGCCGCACGTCTGGCATCGCTCACGGGGAAGGCCTACAACAAGAAACGCAACCATGTGAATCGTTTTGTGGCCGACAACCCCGGGTGGCAGCTCCTGCCTCTCGATGCCTCCACCATGCACCATGCTCTTGACCTGGCCACGCGTATCCACTCCTTCGAGCGTAAGGTCGACCCCGCCATGGCGCAGTATGAGCTCGAGCACTGCCTTGTGGCCTTGCGGCAGTACGATGTTCTCGGCTTCGAGGGGGCCGTGCTTCTCGACGGCGACGGTCGGGCAGTGGCATTCACGGCAGGCGAACGCTATGGCGATACCCTTGTTCTCCATATTGAGAAAGCCGACCACGAGGTGGCGGGTGCCGGCGAGGCCATCAACCAGTTTTTCGCCCGCAGCATCACAGACCTTTACCCGGCGATAAAATACATCAACCGCGAGGACGACAGCGGCGATCCGGGCTTGCAACAGGCAAAACTTTCCTATCATCCCGAAATGTTTCTTCGGAAATACGACGTGGCGATGGAGTAGGGCTGCGGTGCGTTCTTGTTTGGTGCTTTTGCGGCTTTTCTGACAAAGTGTGCAGTATCAATTGTTTATGAAAAGGGGTGCAAAATTTTT
>CABRZA010000032.1 GCA_902475285.1 uncultured Porphyromonadaceae bacterium | reverse complement strand
AACTAAACAACGACATCATCCTATCAACCGAAAAAAATCACCTCTTAAAAACTATACATTATGGCAACGTCAACATTCCAAACTTCGCTGATGAACCTCCAGTCGAACCTCCTCAACTTCGCATTCATGCTCACCTCGAATCGCGACGATGCCTACGATCTCCTTCAAGACACCACCCTCAAGGCTCTCGACAATGAAGAGAAATACGCCGAAGGCACCAACTTCAAGGCTTGGGTCTTCACTATAATGCGCAACATCTTCATCAACAACTACCGCCGGGGGCAGCGTGCCGCAACCATGGTCGACACCACCGACAATCTCTACCTCCTCAACCTCAGCCGCGACAGCGCCGACGAGTCGCCCGAAGGCTCCTGCTCCGCTGCCGAAATCACAGAGGCCATCAACAGTTTCTCCGACGAATACCGCATTCCCTTCTCCATGCACGTCACCGGCTACAAATACGAAGAGATAGCCCAGCAGCTCGGCCTTCCCGTAGGCACCGTCAAGAGCCGCATCTTCTATGCCCGCAAGCGCCTCCAGCATCGCTTCGCCGAATACCGCTGAACTTCCATAATTTCACCCATACACCAAGGGCCGCACCGCGAGGCGCAGCCCTTGACTATGTTCGGACGCAAGGTATTGAAAACGCTCATCGATGGGGGTGTTGCAAAATAGATGTTTTTAGAATGTACAGCCTGGGCGGGCGCAATATATTGCGCCCCTACTCGTTGCTAATCAGTACTTTAAATAGCGAACCGAGAATAACTTCTGCTCAATTTTTAGTTTTGCAACATCCTCATCGCAAATTGTTAAGACTTATTGTTATCGCTATCGCGAGGGGGCTGACGACTTTCTGGATTCAGAGAACTCTGAGCGCTCGTAGAACTCCGAGAGCACTCTTGGCGTAGGGGGCGCCAAGAGTGTTCTAAAAAACAAAGCCCCGCGGTGGCGGGGCTTTGGGGTGGAGATGGGGAATGATTTACTTGATGAAGTAGGCGTCCATGGGGCTGACGGCGGTGAGATCGAGGAGGCCGCTGTAAACGCAGCTCACAATGCCGAGGAGGATGATGCCGCCGACGGTGATCCAGAGGCCGAGGCGCTCGCTGCATGCAGAGCGGAAGGTGGGAACGACGGGCTCTTCGTCGGAGATGAACATTGCCTTAACCACGAGCAGATAGTAGTAGAGCGACACGATGGTGTTGATCAATGCTATCAGCACGAGGACGTAGATTGCCGTGGTACCCTGGTTGATGGCTCCGGTGAAGATGAAGAACTTCGAGAAGAAGCCTGCGAAGGGCGGGATGCCGGCGAGCGAGAACATGGCGAGCATCATGGCGAAGGAGAGGCGCGGGTTGGTCTTGTAGAGTCCGCGGTAGTCGTCCATCGACACGCGGCCGGTGGCGTTCTCGATAGCTCCTATTACGCCGAAGGCGGCGAGGTTGGAGAAGATGTAGACGAGGATGTAGTACATCAGCGCGGCCATGCCCATGGCGTTGAAGGCTATCACGCCGAGCATGATGTAGCCTGCCTGCGATATGGAGGAGAAGGCGAGGAAGCGCTTCATGTTGCGCTGGCGGATGGCGAAGAGGTTACCTACGGTGATGGTGAGGATGATGAGTGCGTAGAGCATCCACTCCCACACCTGCGAGTAAACCTGGCCGAAGACCTGGCTCATGACCACGAGGAAGGCGAATGCCGTGGCGCCCTTGGATATCACCGAGAGGTAGGAGGTGACTGATGTGGGGGCACCCTGGTAGACGTCGGCCGTCCAGAGGTGGAAGGGCACGAGCGAGAGCTTGAAACCTATGCCGGCAATCACGAAGGCGATGGCAAGGACAAGGAGTGCGCCTGCCTGGCCTGTGATTGCGAAGTAGATGTTGCTGAAATAGAGCGAGCCGGTGAGGCCGTATACAAAGGAAAGGCCCATCATGAACACTGCCGACGAGAAGACGGCGGTGAGGATGTATTTCACGGCTGCCTCGCGGCTCTCATAGCGGTTCTTGTCGAGGGCCACCATGGCTGCGAGGGGCAGCGAGGCGCTTTCGAGACCGATGATGAAGAGGAGGAAGTGGCGTGCGGAAATCATGAGGTACATGCCGAAGAGCGTGACGAGCAGGAGCTCGTAGAACTCACCGCGGCGCATGGTCATGGCTTCGCTGTTGGTCCACTTTATCGACTGGATGAGGACGATGACAACACCAATGTTGAGGATGTTCTTGATAGCGGTAATCACGGGCGATGCCACATACATGCCTCCGAAGGCCTCTGTGGTGCCGCACGCGCCGTTGAGGCAGGGGCAGGCTATGCCGAAGGCAGTGAGAAGAAGCATGAGCACCGATGCAAAGGCGGGGAGACCTTTCTGGGCGCCTTTGGGGAGGAAGGTGTCGTAGAAGAACACCAGCAAGAATACAATCAGCAGGCCTATTTCCTGCTTCATGGCTAAAAATTGTGAGTAATCCATTGCAGTTTAGTGTGGTTGTTCTTACAGCACCTTGAAAATCTCGGGGATGAAGGTGGGAGAAATCAGATTGGCGAAGAAGTTGGGGAAGCAGCCGATGGCAGCCACGGCGAGGATGAGGGTTGCGGTGGCGACGCGTTCCCACCATGTGGCGTCGGTGAGCTGGCGATGATGGTCATCCTGAACGGGACCGAAGAGGAGCTTGCCGACGACGCGGAGGATGTAGACTGCCGTTATCACGATGGAGCAGCAGGCAATGATGGTGAAGACGAGTTTGAGCGAGCCTTCACCGGCGAGGAACTGGTCCATACCGGCCTGGAAGGAGCCTACAAAGATTGTCATCTCGGCCACGAAACCGCTGAGGCCGGGGAGGCCGAGCGATGCCATACCAGCTATGACGTAGCCCACCGAGAGGTAGGGCATGATCTGCATGAGGCCGCCCATCTGGGTAATCTCACGGGTGTGCGTACGGCCGTAGATCATACCGATGAGTGCGAAGAAGAGGGCGGTCATGAGGCCGTGGGAGAGCATCTGCATGATGGCGCCGGTCATTGCCGTGGTGTTGAGCATGAGGATGGCGAAGAGCACCAGGCCGCAGTGCGACACCGAGGAGTAGGCGTTGATATATTTGAGGTCGGTCTTGACACAGGCGCAAAAGGCACCGTAGACCACCGATATACCCGTGAGGATAAGGAAGATGAAGGAGAGCTGCTCTGCGGCGAAGGGCATGAGGTAGATGGCCACGCGGAAGCAGCCGTATCCGCCGAGCTTCATGAGGACGCCGGCGTGGAGCATCGACACAGCCGTGGGGGCCGAGGCGTGACCGTCGGGGCTCCATGTGTGGAAGGGGAACATGGCGCCGAGAACGCCGAAGCCTACGAAGGTCATGGGGAACAGGAACTGCTGCCAGCCGTGGGGAATGGCGTCGGCGGCGGCAATTTCAAGGATGTTCCATGTGAGCTGACCGCCTTCGGGAGCCGAGTGGTAGTAGATGCCGATGAGGCCGAGCATGAGGAATGCCGAACCGCCCATGAGCATGAGGGTGAGCTTCATGGCCGAGTAGTTCTTGCGGCCCGAACCCCATACGCCGATGAGGAGGTACATGGGGATGAGGGCAACTTCATAGAACATGAACATTGTGAAGAGGTCGACGGAGATGAAGAAGCCGAAGACGCCCGTGCTTAGGAGAATGAGCCAGAGGAAGAATTCCTTGGGCTGGTCGATTTTCCACGAGGCGAAACTGCCGGTGAAGAGAATTATCGACGAGAGGATGAGCATTGCTATCGAAATGCCGTCGACACCGACTGCGAGGTTGATGTTGAGCGGGGCGAACCACGACCACGAGCCCGTGTAGAGCATGGGTGCGGTCTCGCCGGCTGCGCGTAGGCCGAGATAGTCGACCAGCAGCCATATCGAGAGGGCAGTGAGCGCCAGGGAGCCCGTGACGGCTACGGCGCGTATCTGGCGCACGTTGCGGCTCAGTGCCAATCCCCCGAGCATCACCAGGGGAATGATAACGAAGTAGATTAATATATTGGAAAACATCTTAATTACTGATTTTTATGTTATGCACCGAGGTTCAGGCTTAGAGGAGGCAGATGAGGGTGATACCGCCCAGGGCGAGAGCGCCGACGAGATAGTACCAAACGTACATCTGAATCTGACCGGACTGGAGAGGCTTTATAAGGTCGGATGCCTTGTTGGTGATGGTGGCGAAGGAGTCCATCGTTCCGTCGATGATATGGCGGTCGAACCATGCGAGCGGACGGCAGATGCAACCGAAGATTATCTTGTGGGTGATGAACATGTAGAGCTCATCCCAGTAGAAGCGGTGGTAGCACCACGTCCAGAGGTTGGGGAGAGCTGCGCGGAACTTGGCGGGGAGGCTGTTCTCCTTGCGGTACATGGCCGTTGCGAGGCCGATGCCGAGGATTGCGACTATAAGGCTGACGGAGGCTACGCCCCAGTCGAAGTGCGCCATGAAGTCGTAGGGTTCGCCGTTCCAGGTGACGAAGTTGCCGAAGGGGATGAAACCTGCCACGCACGATATGGCGGCGAGGATTACGAGCGGGAGGCTCATGGTCCAGGGCTGGTCGTGGGGAGCGTGGTGGGGATCTTCAACCTTGTGTTCCTTCCACCAGAAGATGAGGTAGTAGAGGCGGAACATGTAGAAGGCTGTCATGCCGGCAACGAGCGACATCCAGATGTATGCCACCATGCTGTTGCCGAGGCAGGAGCTGAGGATTTCGTCCTTGGAGAAGAAGCCCGAGAAGGGAATGATGCCCGCGATGGCGAGACAGCCGATGAGGAATGTCCAGTGGGTGATGGGCATGTACTTGCGGAGGCCGTGCATGGCGGTGTAGTCGTTCGAGCCTATGGCGTGGATGAGAGCGCCGGCGCCGAGGAAGAGCAGGGCCTTGAACATGGCGTGGGTGAAGAGGTGGAACATCGAAGCCATGTAGCCGAGACCTTCATGGAACTCGGGGCGTGCCACACCGAGCGACACCATCATGAATGCTATCTGGGAGATGGTGGAGAATGCAAGGACACGCTTGATGTCGACCTGCACGCAAGCCACCATGGCGGCGTAGAAAGCGGTGAGAGCACCTACGACTGTGATTATCACGAGGGCGCTCTCCTCCATGAGGTAGAGGGGGAAGAGACGGGCCACGAGGTATACACCGGCCACGACCATTGTGGCGGCGTGAATGAGTGCCGACACGGGGGTGGGGCCTTCCATGGCGTCGGGGAGCCAAATGTGGAGTGGCATCATAGCCGACTTGCCCATGCCGCCCATGAAGATGAGGACGAGGGCCCATGTGAGCACCGAAGCGCCCATGAATGTGGGAGCGGGACTCTCGGCGAACTTGGCGAGGATGCCCTGTGCGGTGCCGATGCTGATTTGGCTGACGTTCTCGGCCACGGGCACGGAGGTGAACTCGGTGAAGTTGAACGTGCCGGTGTAGAACGACAGGGTGAGGATACCGATGAGGAAGCCAAGGTCGGCGAAGCGGGTGACGATGAATGCTTTCTTCGACGCCGACACTGCCGAGGGCTTGGTGTAGTAGAAGCCGATGAGGAGGTAGGACGAAGCGCCCACGAGCTCCCAGAAGATGTACATCTGGAAGATGTTGGGAGCTACGACGAGCCCGAGCATCGAGAAGCTGAACAGCGACAGGAAGGCATAGAAGCGCTGGAAGCCGTGTTCGTACACGCCGTGGTGGTCGCGCATGTAGCCGAGGCTATACAGGTGCACCATGAACGAAATCGTGGTGATGACCACGAGCATCATGGCCGAAATCGGGTCGAGGAGGAAGCCGATTTTGATTACAAGCTTCTCGGTGAACTGGAGCCAAGTCTGGTCGAAGACGAGATACTGCAGGCGCTCGTTAGCGGCGTTGATGAAGCAGTCGGCTCCTGAGAAGAAATATGTGAAAGCCGTGTAGTAGGCCAGCACCAGGACGGTGCCCATGCCCAGGGTGCCGAGCGTACCGGCGAGTTTATGGCTCATCTTCATGCCCAGCAGGCCGAGGAAGAGGAACATAAACAGCGGGATGGCCAGAATTAGGATAGGTACTGTAACATCCATGGTGCTTAGAATTTCATTTCGTTAAGCGAGCGCACGTCGATGTTCTTGACGGCTCGGAAAATGTTGATGATAATTGCTATTGCGAGGGCCGTTTCGGCTGCGGCGATAGCGATTGCGAAGAGGGTGAAGAACATGCCCTCCATCTGTTCAGGATAGAGGAAGCGGTTGAAGACCACGAAGTTTATGTCGACGGCATTGAGCATGAGTTCGAGCGATATTAGCATCGCAATCATGTTCTTGCGGGTAATGAAGCCGTAGACTCCGCAGCAGAACATCACCAGCGCGGGTATGAGATAATATACAGCTGTGATTTCCATAGTTGTCAACGTTTGCGGGCAACGACAACGCCGCCGATTATACATGCCAGAAGGAGAACCGACACCGCCTCGAAGGGGAGGAGGTACTGCCCTGCCCCGGTGCCCATGAGTGTCTCGCCGATTTTATTCATGTCGGGAGCTTCCATGGCGGGTTTCGAAGCGAAGGCCACGCAGCAGCGGCTCACCAGGGCATAACCTGCCACAACGAGTGTGAGGAGGGCGGCCACGATTCCAGCGAGGCGCGACTTAGATGTGAGGCGCTCGGTGTTGTCGCCCGGACGGGATGTGAGAAGGATGGCGAACACGAAGAGCACCACAATGCCACCGGCGTACACCGCAATCTGCACAGCGCCGAGGAACTCATAGTCGAGCATGAAATACACCACGGCGGCGGCGAAGAGGGTGAACAGCAGGTATGTGGCGGCACGCAGAATTTTGCGCGTAGTGACGGCCATCACTGAGAAGACTATCATCGCCAGGGCGACGATGAAATAGAGAATTATACTTCCTACTGATTCCATAACGGTTAATTATTTTCCTTGTTGGTGTCGGCCCCGGGGGCTTTGGGTGCGGCGGGCGCAGCACCGTCGGCGGGGGCAGCGGCCTCGCGTGCGGCCTTTGCTGCGGCAGCCTTGGCCTTTGCCTCGGCAATCTTAGCCTGACGCTCGGCCTCGATGCGGGCGAGCTCCTCGGGTGTGGGTTCGGGTTCCTCTTTCTCAGGCATATAATTGAGCTGCTTGAGGAGCTTGCCACGTGTGAAGACGGCCTGCTCGAAGTTGTTGTTGAAGTCGATTGCTCCCGTGGGGCAGTTGGTGACGCAAAGCTGGCAGAAGGTGCAGGAGCCGAGGTCGTAGAAGTACTTCACGAGTTTCTTCTTCTTGATTCCGGCGGCCGTTGTCACCATCTTTGTTTCGAGGGAAATGGTGCCGTTGGGGCAGTTGCGCTCGCAGTTGCCGCAAGCTATGCACTTGTGGTTGCCATCGTTGTCGTAGATTAGATAAAGCTGAGCGCGGAAACGGTCGGGCCATTTGTGGTCCTTGCGGTTCTCGGGATAGCACTCGGTGATTTTCGGTGTTACGAATTCCTTGCCGGTCACCTTCATGCCTTTAAGCAGACTCAGGATGCCTGAGCCGAGGGATGAAAAATATTCGGATACACTACCCATTCGTGTGCGTGTTTGATTTATTATCGTTTATAATCGCAAGATGCGTCAGTCGCGTCGCTGGCCACCTACGATATCGAGAAGTTCGGTGGTAATGCTCTGCTGGCGCAGCTTGTTGTATTCGAGTTGAAGTTGTTCGAGGAGCTTGTGAGCGTTGTCGTTGGCGCTCTGCATAGCCATGACGCGCGCGGCCTGCTCGGAGGCGCGGTTCTGCGCGAAAGCCTCCTGCATCTGTGAGAGGAGATACATGGGGAGGACGGTACCGAAGATGGTGTCGGCGTCGGGCTCGAAGAGATAGGGGCGCCCGGCCTTGACACCGCTTCCGAGGTCTTCGGACGCGATGGGGAGGTAGGCTTCGTCGACGAGTCGCTGGCGGCCGGCCGAATAGAAGTGCATGTACTGGATATGCACTTCGTCGAGGCTGCCGGCGAGGAAGTCGGCCTCGAGGCGCTGGCAGAAAGCCTTGACGGCGTCGCCGTCGCTTCGGGAGTCGATGCCTTCGGGCTCGGCCACCTTGACGGCAGCGTCGCCTGCGGCGAGGCGTGTGACGGCGGCGCGGAGTTTTTTGCCCACGGGGACAACCTCGATTTCGACATTCCGGCCACAACGCTCTCGGATACTGCCGAGAAGGGCAATGAAGCCCTTGAAGATGTTTACGTTATATGCACCGCAGAGGCCGTCGTCGCTGCCGAAGAGCACAATGGCCACACGATGCACGGCAGGGCGCACCTGGGTGAGTGGCGAGCTTACCACGGCATCGGAACTGAGGAGGTTGCCGATGATTGCCTGCACGCAGTCGCGGAACGGCGAGAGGCGGCGCAGCACGCCTTCGGCCTTGTGCATCTTGGCCGAAGAAATCATCTTCATGGCGCCGGTGATTTTCTCGGAAGAGCCCACCGAGCCTATGCGTCCTTTTAAATCGCGGAGTGTTGCCATTGTTCAGGATAAATCAAGCGTTGAACTGGCCTGCCACATCGGCGGCGGCAGCCTTAATTTTATCGGAAGCCTCGTCGGTGAGGACGCCCTTGGCGAGGTCGTCCATGACGTCGGCATACTTGGCGTGAAGGAGTTGCAGCAGCTGCTTCTCGAACTCGGCCACCTTGTCGAGGGGCACTCTTTCGAGGAGACCGTTGACACCGCAGAATATCACTGCAATTTCGTCGGCCACGGCCATTGGGTGGTACTGCGGCTGTATGAGGAGGCGTTCGTTCTTGCGGCCCTTGTCAATTACGCGGGCCGTAACGGCATCCATCTCGCCGCCGAACTGAGTGAATGCCTCGAGCTCGCGGAACTGCGCCTGGTCGATTTTGAGAGTACCGGCCACCTTCTTCATGGCCTTCACCTGTGCCGAGCCGCCTACACGCGACACGGATATGCCCACGTTGATTGCAGGGCGTATACCTCGGTTGAAGAGGGCTGTTTCGAGGAATATCTGGCCGTCGGTGATGGAGATTACGTTAGTGGGGATGTAGGCCGAAACGTCGCCGGCCTGGGTTTCGATGATAGGCAGTGCGGTGAGGGAGCCGCCGGCCTTCATTATGGGTTTGAGAACCTCGGGGAGGTCGTTCATCTGCGAAGCCACTTCCTGGTTGTCGATGATTTTGGCAGCGCGTTCGAGCAGACGCGAGTGGAGGTAGAAGATATCGCCGGGGTATGCCTCGCGTCCCGAGGGGCGCTTGAGGATGAGCGAGACCTCGCGGTATGCCACGGCCTGCTTGGAGAGGTCGTCGTAGACGATGAGGGCGTCGCGGCCGGTGTCGCGGAAGAATTCGCCGATGGCCACGCCGGCGAAGGGAGCGAAGTAGCGCATGGCGGCCGACTCGGAAGCGGTGGCAGCCACAACCACGGTATAGTCGAGGGCTCCGTAGCGGCGGAGGGTCTCGACGGTAGCGGCGATTGACGATGCCTTCTGGCCGATGGCCACATAGATGCAATATACGGGCTTGCCCTGCTCGTAGGCCGAGCGCTGGTTGATGATGGTGTCGATAGCGATGGCTGTCTTTCCGATCTGGCGGTCGCCGATGATGAGCTCGCGCTGGCCGCGGCCTATGGGCACCATAGAGTCGATGGCCTTGATACCCGTCTGAAGCGGCTGCTTCACGGGCTGGCGGTAGATAACGCCGGGAGCCTTTCGCTCGAGGGGGAGGCGGATGAGGTCGCCGGCGATTGCGCCGCGACCGTCGACGGGTTCGCCGAGGATGTTGATGACACGTCCGAGCAAGCCTTCACCCACAGGAATCGAAGCAATCTGTCCGGTGCGGCGTACGGTCATGTTCTCGGTAACGTCGTTGACGTTGTTGAGCAGAATCACGCCGACGTTGCTTTCCTCGAGGTTCATAGCCACGCCTTTGACGCCGTTTTCAAATTCTACCAGCTCGTTGGCGCCGACATTGTCCAGACCGTAGACGTGGGCCACACCGTCGCCCACTTCGAGGACGGTACCCACTTCCTCGAAAGTCACCTTGGAGTTGATGTTTTCGAGCTGTTGTTTCAATACTTGCGAAATCTCGCCGGGGTTTATCATTTTAGCTTGCTGTTTGTAAAAGTTTGATAATCAATCGACAAGCATCAAGCGCATATGCTCAAGCTTGCTTCTGACAGAAGCGTCGAGGCGCTCGGAGTTTACCGTTACGGTAAATCCGCCGATGAGCGCCGGATCGACAGAATAGCTGAAATCGAACGAGCCGGTGCCGATATGAATTTCGACGAGCTTCTGCAAGCGTGCGCGCTCGTCGTCGCCCATAGGAGCGGCCGAAACGATATCAACGTGGTAGATGTGGTTTTCCTCGCGGTAAAGGGCTATATATGCCAGTGCGACAGAGCGAGTGAGGCTTGTGCGGCGATTCTGCTCCAGAAGCTTAAGGAAATCGGTGAAAGTTTGGCACACAGCGGCACCTTCACCTGCTGCCGTTGTGAGCAGCGCCGTTTTGTCGGCGTCGCTCACAAAGGGATTTGCAACGGTTTGGGACAGGCCCTCGGTAGCCGCGAAGGCATTGTTGATGCGCAGCATGAGCTTGTAAATCTCATCGGAGCAGCCCCGCTGACGGGCAACTTCGAGGAGGGCTTTGGCGTAGCGGCGGGGTATGAGGCCTTGTTCCATTATTCCTTGGTTTCTATTTGATTGAGAAGTTCATCGACGAGCTTGTCCTGCGCCTTGTCGTTCTGCAGCTGCTGACCGACGAGCTTGCCGGCGATGCTGATGGCGAAATCGCTCACCTGGTTTCGGAACTCACGCTGAGCTTCCTTCTGCTGCTGTGCAATCTGGAGGCGTGCGTTGTCCATAACCTTCTGAGCCTCGACCTGAGCGGCCGTGCGGGCTTCTTCGATGATCTGAGTCTTCATCTTGTCGGCCTCGCGGAGAATTTCGGCCTGCTGACGGCGGGCGTCGGTAAGGTAGCTTTCGGCTTCGCGACGAGCGTTGTCGAGCTGCGCCTTCGCATCCTGGGCATATTCCACACCCTTGTCGATGAGGTCGGCGCGGCTGTCGACACTCTTTAGAATGACGGGCCACGCAAAGCGCCACAACACCAGGAAAAGGATTCCGAATGCAATGAACATCCAGAACACCAATCCGAAATCAGGGGTGAAAAGTTCCATTCAAAAGTTATTTAAGTGGAGATAGCGGAAGGATATTACACGAAGAGGCACATTGCGCACACGATGACGGCGAAGAGTGCGACACCTTCGACGAGAGCGGCAATCACAATCATGTTGCTTCGGATGTCGCCCGATGCTTCGGGCTGGCGTGCGATTGCTTCCATAGCGGCAGCGCCGATTTTACCGATACCGATACCAGCGCCGATGGCTGCGATTGCTGCGCCGATGCTGGCGCCGAGTCCCAGGACGGGAGCTACTACTGCTAAAAGTCCAAACATAATCTTTTGAGGTTTATGAGGTTGTTTATATTGATTTCGTTAACTGTCAGATGATTGTATCTTCTATTTCTTTGGCGAAGTTGCCATGTGCCCCGGCCTCTTCCTTCTTGTGCTCTTCTTCCTGGGCCATGCCTATGAAGATAGTGGAGAGCATGGTGAAGACGTAGGCCTGGATGAAGCTCACCAGCACGTCGATAAGGAGCATGAAGATTGAGAAAAGGAGCGATATCACAGTGGCACCGCCGCCTGCCACGGGGCTGATGGCGGAGAAGATGAAGATGAGGAGGGTGAGGGTGATTACTATCATGTGGCCGCCCATCATGTTGGCGAAGAGACGGACAGTGAGAGCCGCCGGCTTGGTGAACATGCCGAAGATTTCAATTACAGGCATGATTGGCAGGGGCACTTTGAGCCACCAGGGCACGTCGGGCCAGAATATTTCCTTCCAATAGTGCTTGTTGGCGAAACAGTTGGTGGCGATGAACGTGCATATCGAAAGCACCAGGGTGACGGCGATGTTGCCGGTGAGGTTTGCGCCGCCGGGGAATATCACCACAAGGCCGAGGAGGTTCATCAGGAGGATGAAGAAGAATACGGTCATGAGGTATGGGGCGAAACGCTTGGCAGCCGGGCCGAGGATGGGTTTCACCACGCCGTCGTAGACGAAAGTGACGCAAGCCTCTACCGCACCGAGACCCTTGCGTGGGGCTTTGAGCGGATGGCGGCGCTGGAAAGCCGCGAGCCATAGCATGATGCCGCCCACAAGGAGGATGCAGATGAATACGGCACAGACGTTCTTGGTGATGGAGATGTCGAAGGGACGCACTTCGCGACCGTCGGCCTTTACCTCGACGAGCTTGCCCTTGTATTCGCTGTCGGCACCGCCGATGCGGAATGTCACGCCGCCGTCGGTGTATTCATGGCCGTGGTCGAGATGGCTCGACGAGAAGCAGTGGAAGCCGTCGGAAGCATAAGCTATGACGGGCAGCGGGATACGGTGGTGATGGTCGAATGGTACCTCCCAACCATAGCCGTCGAGGAGATGCTCGAAGATGATGTTCTTCGTGTCGAGGGTCGCGGACTCCGTGGCCACGGTATCGGCGGCGACAGCCGGTTCGACGTGAATTTGCGCACCGGCGGCGAAGCCGGCGAGCATCACCACGAGGGCTGCGATAATAATCTTGAAACGAGCCATGGCAGGAATCAATATACGCATACCGACACTACATTGTTGTCCACATCGGCTATTCCGCCGGTGACTGCGGTGGAAAGTTCCTCGCCGCTGTCGGCGGTATATCGCACGGTGCCCGGGGCGAGGACGGCGATAAGCGAGGCATGGTTACGGAGCACCGTGAACTCGCCCATAGCGCCCGGCAGGGTCACTGCCGACACCTCTCCGGTGTAGAGCACCTCCTGGGAGGATATGATTTTGAGTGTCATTGCGTTTGTTTTTGTTGTTTGAGAAATACTTTACTTCCGCGGCGCGGTGTCACTGCACCTCGGCGAGGAGGCGTTTGCCTTTCTCGATTGCTTCGTCGATGGTGCCGACGTTGAGGAATGCCTGCTCGGGATACTGGTCCATCTCGCCGGAGAGAATCATCTTGAAGCCACGGATGGTCTCGCTCAGAGGCACCATCACGCCGGGAAGGCCGGTGAACTGCTCGGCCACATGGAAGGGCTGCGAGAGGAAGCGCTGCGCGCGGCGTGCGCGTGCCACGACGAGTTTGTCGTCGTCGGAGAGCTCGTCGACGCCGAGGATGGCGATGATATCCTGAAGTTCGTTGTACTTTTGGAGGAGCTGCTTCACGGCCTGGGCGGTGTCGTAGTGTTCCTGACCGATGATGTTGGGGTCGAGGATACGCGATGTCGACTCCAGGGGGTCGACGGCAGGATAGATGCCGAGCTCGGCAATCTTACGGCTGAGCACCGTTGTGGCGTCGAGGAAGCTGAATGTTGTTGCCGGCGCAGGGTCGGTAAGGTCGTCGGCAGGCACATAGATGGCCTGCACGGAGGTGATGGAGCCGTTCTTTGTGGATGTGATACGCTCCTGAAGGGCGCCCATCTCGGATGCCAGCGTGGGCTGGTAACCTACGGCGGAGGGCATACGGCCGAGAAGTGCCGACACCTCGGAACCTGCCTGGGTGAAACGGAAGATGTTGTCGATGAAGAGGAGGACGTCCTTACCGCCGGAGCCTTGGTCGCGGAACTGCTCGGCAACCGTCAGGCCCGAGAGAGCCACGCGCAGACGTGCGCCCGGCGGCTCGTTCATCTGACCGAAGACAAGTGTTGCCTGCGAGTCCTTGAGGTGCTCGACGTCGACGTCGGCGAGGTTCCATTCGCCGCGCTCCATGCCTTCTTCGAACTTCTTGCCATATTTCATAACACCGCTCTCGATCATCTCGCGGAGGAGGTCGTTGCCCTCACGGGTACGCTCGCCCACACCGGTGAACACCGAGAAGCCGTCGTGGCCCTTGGCGATGTTGTTGATGAGCTCCATGATTAGCACCGTCTTTCCTACGCCGGCACCGCCGAAGAGGCCGATTTTACCGCCCTTGCTGTAAGGTTCGAGGAGGTCGATAACCTTGATGCCTGTGGCGAGGATTTCGGTGCCGATGGTAAGGTCATCGAACTCGGGGGCAGGCTGGTGGATTGAACGGAGATTCTCACGCTTGAGCGGCGGCAACTTGTCGATGGCTTCGCCGACGACGTTGAGCAGACGGCCTTTGACCTGGTCGCCGGTGGGGACTGCGATGGGGCGCTCGAGGTTGGTTACTTCGGTGCCTCGGCGCAGGCCGTCGGTGCTCTCCATAGCCACGCAGCGGACGGTGTCTTCGCCGACGTGCTGCTCTACTTCGAGGATAACTTCGCCACCGTCGGGGCGGTCGATTTTGAGGGCGGTGTAGATCGGCGGTACGGTGCCTTCGAAGACCACGTCGACCACCGGGCCTATCACCTGTGCTATTTTGCCTTTGATGTCGCTCATAGCTTGTATAGTGAGTTGAGGGTTAATCAGTGATTAAAAATGCCAGTTGAAAGTGATGATGAGCACCATCAGCACGAGGTTGACAAGGTTGATGGGAAGGAGATACTTCCATTCGAGGGCGAGGAGCTGGTCGATACGCAGACGGGGGAAGGTCCACTTGAACCAGATGAGTACGAAGGAGAGGATGAATGCCTTGCCCAGGAACCATACCACGCCGGGGATGTAGTCCATGATGTGGTTGAAGGCATCCCAACCGGGGAAGTGGAGAGGCATCCAGCCGCCGAAGAACAGGAGCGAAGCCACGCCCGACACGATGAAGAGGTTGAGGTATTCGGCAAGGTAGAAGAAGCCGAAGTGCATGCCGGAATATTCGGTGTGGTAGCCTGCGGTGAGCTCGCTCTCGGCCTCGGGGAGGTCGAACGGGCCGCGGTTGGTCTCGGCGGTACCGGCAATCATGTAGATCACGAAGGCGATGATTGCGGGGATGTGGCCGCTGAAAATGAACCAGAGGTTCTCCTGCTCCATAACGATGTCCTCAACCGACATGGAGCCGGCGAGGCAAGTCATGGTGATTATGGAAAGGCCGATGGAGAGTTCGTAGCTCACCATCTGGGCGCCCGAACGGAGCGAGCCGATGAGGGTGTACTTGTTGTTGCTCGACCAACCGGCCAGAAGGATACCCAACACGCCGATGCTCGACACGGCCATGAGGAAGAAAATGCCTATATTGAAGTTGATGACCTGCAATCCGCGTCCCCATGGGAGTACGGCGAAGGCGAGCATCGAGGCTATGATCACCAGATAGGGTGCGAGAGCGAAGAGGAAGCGGTCGATATGCTTGAGCTCGATGATTTCCTTGATGAGCATCTTGAACATATCGGCGAAGCTCTGGAGCAGACCCCAGGGGCCGACGCGGTTAGGGCCGAGGCGGCACTGGAAAGCGGCGCAGAGCTTGCGCTCGTAGTATATGTAGAAAAGAGCCAGCAGAGCGTAGACCAAAAGCAGTCCGACGCCGACGAGAACACACTCGGTGGTGACGGCCAGCCACCCCGGCATGATAGCACGCAGCGAATTGTCGACCCAGGCTGTGATGAAAGAAAAATCTTGCATTATGCTGAAATATATTACTGATTTTCAGAATGTTTTATTCACACTTGTCTTATCGGTCGATATCGGGCACGATGTAGTCCATCGAACCGCCGATGGTGATAAGGTCGGCAATCTTCTGACCGCGGGTTATGTGGTCGACAACGGCGGCCTGCGGGAGGCAGGGAGGCGCAATCTTGAGGCGGTAGGGCTTTGTGGAGCCGTCGCTTTCGAGATAGAGACCGAAAGCGCCACGGCAACCTTCGGTGACCTGGAACCAGCTGCCAACGGGGAGCTTGAGCATCTTGGGCACCTTCACGCAGTATTCACCGTCGGGGATGTTGTCGACGAGCTGGGCGAGAATCTTGGCAGATTCCTCCATCTCGCGCATGCGGCATTTGAAGCGCGCCATGGAGTCGCCTTCGGTGGCGAGCACTTCCTCGAAGTCGAGTTCGGGATATATGCTGTAAGGCTGGTGCTTGCGCATGTCGCAGGCCCATCCGGATGCGCGGCCCGAGGGGCCGGTGACGGCGTAGCCTATCGCATCCTCGCGAGAGAGGACGCCGACGCCTTCGAGGCGGTTGCGGGCGATTACGTTGCCTGTGAATATCTCGTTGTATTCCTTGATGTTCTTGGGGAGCACTTCGAGGAGAGCCTTTACGTCGGCCTGGAAGTCGGGCGCGAGGTCCTGCATTACGCCGCCTATGCAGTCGTAGTTGAAGGTCATGCGTGCGCCGCAGGTCTTCTCCATGATGTCGAGAATCTGCTCGCGGACACGGAGGGTGTAGAAGAGCATCGTGGTGGCGCCGAGGTCCATGCAGTAGGTGCCGATGAAGAGGCAGTGCGAGGCGATGCGCGAGAGCTCATCCATCATCACGCGGATAACCTGAGCGCGGCGGCTGATTTCGATGCCGGCGGCCTTCTCGATGAGCATGCACAGGGCGTGGTGGTAATTGTGGGCCGAGAAATAGTCGAGACGGTCCATGAAATGGAGCGTCTGGGGGTACATGAGGTTCTCGCAGAGCTTTTCGACGCCTCGGTGGATATAGCCCATGTAGACGTCGATTTTCTTAATGGTCTCGCCGTCGACGGCTGTGCGGAAGCGGAGCACACCGTGGGTTGCCGGGTGCTGCGGGCCTATGTTGACCACGAAGTCGTCTTTCTCGAAAATGCGGCGCTGGCCTTTCTCGATCTTGCCGTCGGCAGAGAGGGTGTAGACGTCGGTGAAGTCGGTCTGGCGCTCGTTCTCGGTCGACACGGGGTTGATGGCGGGGTCGTCGTCGTAATCCTTGCGGAAGGGGAATCCCACCCAGTCGATGTTGAGGAATAGACGGCGCATGTCGGGGTTGTCGATGAAGATTATGCCGAAGAAGTCGTAGACTTCGCGCTCGTAGAGGGTTGCAACGGGCCAGATGTCGGCCACGGAGTGAATCCAGGGCTGCTGGCGGTCGCCTTTGGCGATGACCTTGAGGCCGATGATGTCGTAGGTTTTCGACGACATGAGATAATATATGGCGCCGAGAGCCTCGGTCCAGTCCATGCCGACGATTGTAACGAGATAGTCCATAGGCGCCTCGGCATCGTTTCGGAGCGCTGAGGCGACTTCATGGAGGCGTTCTTCGGGCACGGTCAGCACCGGATTCACGTCGCCGGCGACTTCAAGCCCGGGGAAGAGCTTCTGTATCTTCTGTGAAATATTAGCCATGACAGGTTGGGATTATAATCAGTCGTCGACACCCTCGACAGGATGTTCGGCCAGGAATTGCTGCTGTTTTTCTTTGCGGTTCACGCCACCGAAGAAGCGCTCGACCTTCACCTTGCGCGAGAGCTGCATGATGCCGTATATCATGGCCTCGGGGCGTGGCGGGCAACCGGGGACGAAGACGTCGACGGGGACGATGTCCTCGATACCCTTGGCCACATGGTAGCTCTTGCGGAATGGTCCGCCGGAGATGGCGCAGCTTCCGCAGGCAATGACATACTTGGGCTCGGCGAGCTGGTCGTAGAGGCGGCGGAAGACGGGCACCATGCGGTGCACGATAGTACCGGCAACCATCATGAAGTCGGCCTGACGGGGGGACGAACGTGCCACTTCCCATCCGAATCGGGCCATGTCGAAACGGGCAGCGCCGAGACTGACGAACTCGATGCCGCAGCAGCTCGTGGCGAAGGTGAGCGGCCAGAGGGAGTTGGAACGGCCCCAGTTGATGAGTTTGTCGAGCGAGCCTACGATAACGTTCGTACCGCTCTCTTTGAGCTCGTTGACGAGCTTTTCGATATATTCGTTGTCCTTGAAGTCCGAGTAGGACATGCTTTTAGTCGTTACTTCCATTCGAGTGCTCCTTTCCGCCAGGCATACACAAGACCCAGCACCAAAATACCGAAGAAGACGGCGATACTCAACAAACCGTCGACGCCGAGTTCACGCATACGCACTGCCCAAGGGAAGAGGAATACGGTTTCGACGTCGAACATAAGGAAGAGAATGGCAAAGAGGTAATAACCCACATGGAACTGCGACATGCTTTCGCCGCGCGTGGGTATACCGCACTCATAGGCCTCGCCCTTTTGTGGATTGAACGACCTGGGCGACATGAGCTTGGCGAGGAAAAGCGCCAAGAACACCAGAGCAGCGCCCGTGAGGAGCGCGGTAATGCCCAGGAGCCCGTTGTTCTCTATTCCGAAGATGGCTGATGTAATCATATATTGCTTATGTTAATTTCATCGTGGTCTAAGGTAGGACGGAAAAGATGCCGCACAGCTCGAAGGAGAGAGAACAAGCTGATTCACAGACTCTTGACAGCACAAGCCAGCCAAGAGCGCATTTTTAGCGCCTCAAATTAG
>CABRZA010000031.1 GCA_902475285.1 uncultured Porphyromonadaceae bacterium | reverse complement strand
CACGGAGGTTTATTTCCTCTGCGCTCTCTGCGCCTCTGCGTGAGTCTTTCGGCCGCCGTATGGATAATATCACGCAGAGGCGCAGAGGACGCGGAGGACTATATCATTTCTTCGTGTACTCTGTGGGCTCCGTGCGAGATTTTTCTTTCAGGCTCACACAGAGGCAAGAGGATGTGGTTTGGAAATTGGGGGCCTCGCACGGAGGGCACGGAGACACGGAGGTTTATTTCCTCTGCGCTCTCTGCGCCTCTGCGTGAGTCTTTCGGCCGGATGGTTATCTCCGTGGCTCCGTGGTCTCCGTGCGAGCTATTTTTATGGGGTTCACGCAGAGGATGCGGAGGATTTATATTATTTCTCTGTGGCCTCTGTGTGATACATAGGGCCGGCAGGAGAAACTCCACGGACTCTTTAACCAACTTTAACACACAAAAGTTGTTTTATTGTTGTATCTTTGCACCAAATATTTAATTCACGCCTAAAAGAAAACATCGATTCTATCATTACGTTCCTATAATAATAATATAAGGAACAGCCAGCCGAGAGGCGGCCCAAACATCAATATTCTACAACAAAACACATCAACGACACTTACTCATGGATTCTAGCACACCGGAGAAGAAACCCAAACGTCCTCGCATCGGTCAACCCATCCAGGCTGCCGGCGAGAGCCACGACAGCAGCTATGAACGTCCGTATACCCCCGCACCCCGTGCCGAAGGCAGCGACAACGGCGGCGAGGAGGGCGGCTACAAGCGCCCGTATCAGCCGCGCCCCTACAACAACCAGGGCGGCTACCAGCGTCCGCAGCGCCCCTACGGCCCTCAGGGCTACGACCAGCGACCCACATATCAGCCCCGCGCCAACTATGTACGCACCGACGACGCCCCCGCCGCCGAGGGCGACGAGAAGGCTCAGGGCGAGAACCAGGGCTACCAGCCCCGCCCCCAGCGCCCCTACAACAACCAGGGCGGTTACCAGCCCCGCCAGCAGCGTCCCTACAACAACCAGGGCGGCTACCAGCCCCGCCAGCAGCGCCCCTACAACAACCAGGGCGGTCAGCAGGGCGGATACCAGCCCCGCCAGCAGCGTCCCTACGGCGGTCAGGGCCAGCAGGGCGGATATCAGCAGCGTCCCGGCCAGCGCCCCTACAACAAAAACAACCGCCAGCAGGGTCCGGGCAACTTCCCGCGCCCGGGCAAGAGCTTCACACCGCGCCCCAAACGCGTGGAATACGAGGTGCCCATACCCGACCCCAACGAACAGATACGTCTGAACAAATACATGAGCAACGCCGGCATATGCTCGCGCCGCGAGGCCGACGAATACATCCAGCAGGGCCTGGTGAGGGTCAACGGCCAGGTTGTGACCGAGCTCGGCACCAAGATAAGCTACTCCGACGTGGTTGAATACGACGAAAAGGTAGTGACGCCCGAAAGCAAGTGCTACATCCTTCTCAACAAGCCGAAGGACTGCGTGACCACCAGCGACGACCCCAACGGCCGCCTCACCGTGATGGACCTCGTGAAGGGTGCCTGCCAGGAGCGCATCTACCCCGTAGGGCGCCTCGACCGCAACACCACGGGCGTGCTTCTGCTCACCAACGACGGCGACCTTGCGTCGAAGCTCACCCATCCGAAGTTCGTGAAGAAAAAAATCTACCACGTGTGGTGCGACCGCGACATCTCGGAGGAGGACATGCAGCGCATCGCCGACGGCATAGAGCTCGAAGACGGCGAAATCCACGCCGACGCCATCAGCTACGCCACCGAAACCGACCGCAACCAGGCGGGCATCGAAATCCACTCGGGCCGCAACCGCATAGTGCGCCGCATCTTCGAGTCGCTGGGCTACCATGTGACGAAGCTCGACCGCGTGTACTTCGCCGGCCTGACGAAGAAGAACCTTCCGCGCGGCCGCTGGCGCTACCTCACCCAGGAAGAGGTGAACTACCTCAAAATGGGCTCGTTCGAGTAAGCTAACGGGAAGGGGGGGACAGGTCGGACAAGTCCGACAAGTCTGACCTGTCGGACTCCCCTTCAACCGGCGAAGTAGGAGCGCAATATATTGCAATGTTACTAACATAGAGGCAAAACACTGATTTTCAGCCACGATGTAGGGGCGCAATATATTGCGCCCGCCTCTCTAATGCAAACTACTATGGCTTAGAAAGTTACCATCGTCTGGGCGGGCGCAATATATTGCGCCCCTACATCGGCGCTAAAACTTACTGATTGTCAAAAGATAACTCATTAAGTTAGTGACATTGCAATATATTGCGCCCCTACTTCGTTGCCTATCCCCCAAGTGTGCCGCGGCATCATTTTTTCTTCCATTATGACAATCTCCGATATCAACAAGCTGATAATCACCGCCGGGCGGCGGCGTTCGCTGCGGGCCTTGGCCGGCCGCGAGGGCGCCGCGATAGCCGGTCTGGCGGGGTCGGCCAAGGCATTCGCCATAGCGGCACTCCCCCGCCCCGACGGCGCCCCCGTGCTTGCGGTGGCCGCCAACGCCGACGACGCGGGCTACCTCTACTTCGACCTCTGCCGCCTCGCGGGCGAGGAGAATGTGGCCTTCATGCCGTCGGGCTTCCGCCGCGACATAAAGTACGGCCGCGTCGACGCCCCCAACCGCATCCTGCGCACGCGCACCCTCATGGGCATCAGCGCGGGCACGGCACACTATGTGGTGACATTCCCCGAGGCCCTCGCCGAGACCGTGGCTGCCGCCGACGACATTGCCAGCCACACCCTGAGCCTGCGCAGCGGCGGCACGGCCGACATGAAGGAGATTGCCGGGCGCCTGCGCGACTTCGGATTCACCGAAACCGACTATGTGTACGAGCCGGGGCAGTACGCCGTGCGCGGCTCCATACTCGACATCTTCGCCTACTCGCTCGAAGAGCCCGTGCGCCTCGACTTCTTCGGCGACGACATAGAGAGCATCCGCACCTTCGACGTGGAGACGCAGCTCTCCACCGGGCGCCTCGACAGCATCGACGTGACGGCGCAGGTGCGCGCCCGCAACAGCCTGCAGTCGCTCCTCGACTACGTGCCCGACAACACCCTGGTGGTAACCGCCAACGAGGACTACACCGTGGAGCGCATCCGCGCCATCGCAGCCGAGGGTATGTCGGCCCTCACCCTCCTTGCCGACGACGATGCCGACGCCGACGCGGTGGACAACGCCGTGGTCGACGCCGACGCCTTCGCCGCGCGCCTCGGCGCCCTCCGCCGCGTGCGCTACACCACCGCCAAGGCCCAAGCGCGCCGGGGCACACCAACGGTGGCCTTCGACTGCGCGCCGCAGGGGGTGTACCACAAGAATTTCGACTTGATTGCCGACTCGTTCACGCGCTTTCTGGCCGAGGGCTACCGGCTGCTCATCCTGTCGGACAACGCGAAGCAGTTCGACCGCCTGCGCGAGATTTTCGCCGAGCGCGGCGACAAAATCGACTTCGAGGCCGTCGAAGGCACGCTCCACGAGGGCTTCGTCGACCACGAGGCCAAGGTGTGCGTCTTCACCGACCACCAGATTTTCGACCGCTTCCACAAATACACCCTCAAAAGCGACCGCGCCCGCTCGGGACGCCTCGCTTTATCGATGAAAGAGTTGGGGCAGATAGAGCCGGGCGACTACATAGTGCATCTCGACCACGGCGTGGGCCGCTTCGAGGGCCTTCTGCGCACCAACGTGAACGGCCGCATGCAGGAGGTGATAAAGCTCGTGTACCAGAACAACGACGTGCTCTTCGTGTCGATCCACGCGCTGCACAAGCTCGCCAAATACCGCGGCAAGGAGGGAGTGCCGCCGAAAATCAACCGCATAGGCTCGGGCGCCTGGCAGAAAATCAAGGACAAGACCAAGGGCAAGCTCAAAGACATCGCCCGCGACCTCATAAAGCTCTACGCGGCGCGCCGCGAGGAGAAGGGCTTCGCCTTCTCGCCCGACAGCTACATGCAGCACGAGCTCGAGGCCTCCTTTATATATGAGGACACCCCCGACCAGCTCACGGCCACGCAGGCCGTGAAGGCCGACATGGAGAGCGAGCGCCCTATGGACCGCCTCATCTGCGGCGACGTGGGCTTCGGCAAGACCGAGATAGCCATCCGCGCCGCCTTCAAGGCCGCCGTCGACGGCAAGCAGGTGGCCGTGCTGGTGCCCACCACCGTGCTCGCCTACCAGCACTACCACACCTTCTCGGAGCGCCTGGCCGACTTTCCGGTGCGCGTGGAATACCTCTCGCGCGCACGCTCGGCAAAGGACACCAAGCAGATTTTCGCCGACCTCGAGGCCGGAAAAATCGACATCCTCGTGGGCACGCACAAGCTCATAGGCAAGGGCGTGAAGTTCAAGGACCTCGGACTGCTCATCATCGACGAGGAGCAAAAGTTCGGCGTCGCCGTCAAGGAGCGCCTGCGCCAGATGCGCGTCAACATCGACACCCTCACCATGACCGCCACTCCCATACCGCGCACGCTGCAGTTCTCGCTCATGGGCGCGCGCGACCTCAGCACCATCACCACTCCCCCGCCCAACCGCTACCCCATAATCACCTCCATCGAGACCCTCAACGACCACACCGTGGCCGAGGCCATCAACTTCGAGCTGGCGCGCGGCGGCCAGGTGTTCGTGGTGAATCCGCGCATCGAGGGGCTCTACGACCTCGAGGCCATGGTGAAGCGCCTCGTGCCCGACGCACGCACCGTGGTGGCCCACGGCCAGATGCCTCCCGAGAAGCTCGAAAAAACCATCACCGACTTCTCGGCGCACGACTACGACGTGCTCCTGGCCACCACCATCATAGAGAGCGGCATCGACATGCCCAACGTCAACACCATAATAATCAACGACGCGCACCGCTTCGGTCTGAGCGAGCTGCACCAGCTGCGCGGGCGTGTGGGGCGCTCGTCGCGCAAGGCCTTCTGCTACCTCACCGTGCCCGAGGGCAAGCCCCTCACCTCCGACGCCCGGCGGCGCCTCGAAGCCATCGAGGGCTTCTCCGACCTGGGGTCGGGCATACATGTGGCCATGCAGGACCTCGACATCCGCGGCGCGGGCAACCTTCTGGGCGCCGAGCAGAGCGGCTTCATCGCCGACCTGGGCTACGAGACCTACCAGAAAATCCTCCGCGAGGCCGTAACGGAGCTGCGCACCGAGGAGTTCCCCGAACTGGCCTCAGCCGGCGGCACCGACGACCACGCCGACGACTTCGTGGCCGACTGCACCGTGGAGAGCGACCTCGAGCTTCTCCTCCCGGCCGACTATGTGCCGCAGGCCGGCGAGCGCATAGCCCTCTACCAGGAGCTCGACAACATAGAGCGCGCCGACCAGCTTGCGGCCTTCGAGGAGCGCCTCCGCGACCGCTTCGGGCGCATCCCCGACGCCGCCCGCGAGCTGCTGCGCGTGCCAGTGCTGCGCCGTCGCGCCCGACGTCTGGGCATAGAGAAAGTGGTGATGAAGCAGGGCTCGATGTACACATACTTCGTGGGCGACGACAACAAAGCCTACTACCAGAGCAACGCCTTCGGGCGCATGCTGGCATATCTGCAAGGCCACGCTTCGGAGGTGGGCATACGCGAGCGCAACGGGCGCCGCAGCTTCGTGTTCGCCAACGTGCCCACCGTCAGCGCCGCCGCCGACATCCTCGACCGAATCCTCGCCATGGAGGTGTGAGCGTCGCGGCGTATCGGATTTTTTTCGTACCTTTGCGCAGCAAACCACATAAACACATTATGAAATTTTATCGTTATCTTCTTATGCTGCCCCTGGCAGCCATGCTCGGAGCCTGCTCCGACGACCCCGTGATTCCCGGCGCCGACTATGAGTTCGTCGACGAGCAACTCGCCGGCAACGGCGGCGACTACCGCGGATTCTATGTACTCAACGAAGGCCAGATGGGCAAGAACAAGTGCTCGCTCGACTGGTTCGACTACCCGGGCCACTACTACGTGCGCAACATCTACTCCGAACGCAACCCCGACCAGGTGATGGAACTCGGCGACACCGGCAACGACATGGCCATCCACGACGGGCGGCTCTACATCGTTGTCACCGGCAGCCACAAGGTGGAGGTGCTCGACGCCTACACCGCCACACGCATAGGCCAGGTCGACATCCCGTCGCCCCGCCGCATAGCCTTCGACGACAGCCACGCCTATGTGACCAGCACCGTGGGCGGCACCGGCGACCGAGGCTCGGTGGTGCGCTTCAAGCTCTCCGACCTCAGCCTCGACGGCACCGTGGGCGTGGGCATCAACCCCGAGGGCCTCGCGATGCACGACGGCCGGCTCTTCGTGGCCAACTCCTACAACTATACCACGGGCGAATTCGACAGCACCGTGAGCGTCGTCGACCCCTCGACGATGCAGGTGAGCTACGCCGTCGACACCCGCGCCGTCAACCTCCAGCACATCGTGGCCGACAGCTTCGGCACGCTGTGGGTGAGCTCGCGCGGCAACTACTACGACCTCGCACCGTGCCTGGTGCGTCTGGCCAAGGGTGACGACGACCGCTACGAGCCCGTCGAGACCCTCGACACCGCCGTCGACAACCTCGTGATGAAGGGCAACAAGATATACTACTACGGCACCGTCTACGACGCCTCGTTCAATCCCACCACCTCGATGGGCATGGTCGACTTCACCGCCACCACCGCCGAGGCATCGCCCCTGGCCGTCGACATCACCGGCATCCAGGCCCTCTACTCCATCGCCGTAAACCCCTCGACGGGCGAGTTCTACCTCACCGACGCCAAGAACTACGCCTCGTCGGGCCAGCTGCGGTGCTACAGCCCCGACTGGAACCTTCTCTGGACGGTGAACACGGGCGACATACCCGGCCACATCACCTTCCTGAAAAAATAAAATCAGAGAATACAGTTGAGCCCGGCCCCCGACGGACCGGGCTTTTTATATGTACCGCCGCCAGAGGGCGCGGGTTATGGGGCGGAAGACAAGGGCCAGGGCGACGGTGACAATAAGATACAGCACCAGCGGCAGCAGCCCGGGGCTTTGTATGGGGAAGACGTAGGCCACTGCTTCACGGGCCACCGGATGCGCCACGAACACCATGGGGCTGAAGCGCCCCAGCCATATCCATGCCTCGCGCCAATAGGGCACGAGCATCGACAGGCGCGCCGCCGCTATCGCCACCGCCACACAGGCAAGGATGGAGAATTGCCATGCCCGGGGGTCGAGCGTCGAGGGCACGAACAGAAGTACCGAGGCCGTCAGCACCGCCACAGCCGCCGGGCGTGCTATGTGACGGGCACGGCCGTAGACCACGCCGAAAGCGAGCACCGACATCCAGCCCGTGGCGTTGTGGCGAAGCCAGCCCATCGTCGCCGAGCCGCCGTCGGCCAGGAGTTGCGCCACGATGCTTGCGGCCACAAGCGCCCACATCCACCATGCCGGACGCCGGCGAATGAGCAGGGCGTAGACGATGTAGAACTCCATCGTGAGACCGAAGTACCAGTACACGCCCGGAAGCGGCAGCCACAGGGGGTAGAACAGGTCGGAAAGCATGGTGAGCTGGCTCACGTAGAGACCTATCGTATGCAGTCCCAAATACCCCTGCGGCAGACATACGCACACGGAAAAAAGCACAAGTGCCGCCACCGCCGGAAGCATCAGGAAGAAAAGTTTAAGGAAATTGCGCTGCAGAAATCCGCCGAGGGCAAAAGGCGCGCCGTCGCGTTCGTACTTCATCACCAGGCCGTAGCCCGTGAGAAACATAAACACCGGCACGCCGTACCATCCGAAGAACGACATAAGGTCGAAAGCCCACAGCACGGCGCCGTCCTTGGCGGCGAAAAGCGAAGCAACATTGGCTCCGTCGAAGGCGAACTCATTTTCGGGAGTCACCCCCGGCACCGAATGACAGAAATTATGGAGCACGATGGCGGCAATTGCCAGTCCTCTCATCAGAAGGGTGCATTCGCGGCTCAATCCGCCTCCATTTTCTCGCGATATATCTTTCACCCTGCAAAGATACCGCAATTCGCCCACACAGCCAAGACCGCGTCACAAAATTGGCCCGGGTGCGATTTTTTGCGACGGACAAACCGATATATTGGAAAAATTGTTTAAATTTGCGACAAACTAACATTCAAGACGTAACTATGAAGAAATTCCTCAACGAGTTCAAAGAGTTTGCCATGAGAGGCAACGTTGTCGACATGGCCGTCGGTGTAATCATCGGCGCGGCTTTCGGCAAGATAGTGACATCGCTCGTCAACGATATCATCATGCCCGCCATAGGCGTGCTTACCGGCGGCGTGAACTTCTCCGACCATCGCTGGGTGATAAAGGAAGCCGTGAAGCAAGGCGAGGAAATCATCACTCCCGAAGTGGCCGTGACATGGGGCGCCTTCGTGCAGACGATTTTCGACTTCATCATCATCGCCTTCTGTATCTTCGTGGCAATAAAATTCATGAACAAGCTCAAACGCGCACCCGAGCCCGAACCCGAGGCACCGGCAGCCGCTCCCGAGCCTACGAAGGAGGAAGTACTTCTCACCGAGATACGCGACCTGCTCCGCGAGCAGAACGGCAAGGCCGCAAAGTGAGGCTGCCGGTCTTTCTCACGGGCTTCATGGCCTGTGGCAAAAGCACCCTGGGGCGTGCCGTGGCGCGCCGCGAGGGCTTGCGTTTTGTCGACCTCGACGACGCCGTGTGCGCCGCCGCTGGGCTGCCTACGGTGAGCGCCGTCTTCGCCGAGTGCGGCGAGGCGACCTTCCGGCGGCTCGAAGGCGAAGTGCTCAGGCGTGTTGCCGCCGAGGCCGACATAGTGGCCTGCGGCGGAGGCACATTCTGCCGCCCGGACAATGCCGCCTTCATGCTCGCCGCCGGCACGGTGGTGTGGCTGCAGGCCGACACCGACGTCACCCTCGCGCGCCTGCGCCTGCAACGCGGACAACGCCCCTTGGTCGATGCCCTACTCGACGACCCCGAGGCGCTGCGGCGCCGCGTGGAGGAGATGCAGGCCGCCCGCCGCGAGGCCTATGCCCGCGCACCGCACACCTTCGACAGCAGCCGCCTGGAAAGCGTCGACCAAATAGAGACCTCCGCCAAGGCTTTCACCAACGAATTTCTACGCCCATGAACGCACCAATACCTCTCGAAGAACTCCTCCGCGCCACTGCCGTGACGCGCAAGACCTCCGTGGGCCTGCCGGCCTCGCAAGGCATGCTCGACCACCGCTTTCCCCTCACCCCCGAAGGCGCCGGCATGCTGGTGGAGCGCGGTTTCAGAGTTCTTATGGAGCGCGGCGCCGCCGAGCGCATCCATTATGCCGACGAAGCCTACGCCCGCTTCGGCGTGGAACTCACCGAACGCACCGAAGCCCTCGGCGCCGACATAGTGGTCTACCTTCCGGCCCTCGACACCGCCGACGCCCGCCATCTCAAACGCGGGGGCCTGCTCCTCACATTCCTTCACGACGACATCGACGACATCCAGGTACTGGGCCTCCTGCTCAAACGCCACATCATAGCCCTCGGCCTGGAGATGCTCACCGACGAGGCCGGACGCCTCCCCTTCGCCGACATCCTCAACGAGATAGCCGGCCGTGCGGCAATGGTCAAGGCAACGTCGCTTCTGGCCGACGCCGTCAACGGCAAGGGCATACTCCTGGGCGGCGTCGCCGGCGTGGTGCCCTGCGAGGTGGTGATAGCGGGCGCCGACATGGCCGCCGTAGCCGCCGCGCAGACTGCCATAGGCCTTGGTGCCACGGTAAGGCTCTTCGACAACAACGTATACCGCCTGCGCGACGCCCAGCGTGTGCTCGGTGCCGCCGTCCAGGGCTCCACGCTGCATCCGCGCGTGTTCGAGAACGCCCTGCGCTCGGCCGACATCGTCATCGCTACCAACGCCGCTCCCACGCCAACCGCCGACGCCGGGCTGGCCAAGCTCATGAAGCGCGGCGTGATATGCTTCGACCTCACCGACAATCCCGGAGCCGCCTTCCCGTCGCTGCAAGTCATCGACCTCGACCTGGCGTCGCCGTCGGACAACTTCGGCAACATTCCCACGCAACTGTGCTACATCAATGCCGGCAACTCCGTGCCCCGCACCGTGGCCATGGCGCTGAGCAACACCTTCGTAACAACACTCGACGACATTCTGGTGTGCGACGGCGTGACGAACGCGCTCAAACTCAACGCGGGCCTGCGCGCCGCAGCATTCACCTTCCTGGGACGCTGCGTCAACCGCCGCGTGGCGCGCCTCCTGGGCATACGCGCCGTCGACATAAACCTCTTCCTCCAATTCTCCTGATGGCCACGAAACGACGCAAGTTCTATGTGGTGTGGGTAGGCCGCGAGCCCGGCATCTACGACAACTGGGACGACGCCCAGGAGCAAGTGCTGCACTTCGAGGGCGCGCGCTACAAAAGTTTCGACGACCTCGACGAAGCCACGGCAGCCTACCGCGGCAGCGACGACCTCGGCCTCATGCGCCAGATACTCCGGCACGACCCTTCCTTCGGCAAAACCAAGCCTAAACGAAGCACCCCCAAGGCTCCGGCGGAACAACGCGTGGATGTGCCCGAGCTCTCGCCGGGAGTGCGCGACTTCACCGCCATTCCCGGCATACGCCTCGACGCAATAGCCGTCGACGGCGCATGTGCCGGAAACCCCGGACGCATGGAGTACCGCGCCGTGAGGGTAATCGACAGCGCCGAGGTGTTCCATGTGGGCGCCGGCACCAAATATATCGGCACCAACAACATAGCCGAATACCTCGCCATGATTCACCTGGCCGCACTCCTGGCCGCACGCGGCGACAGCACCACGCCCATCTACACCGACTCAAAGAATACCCTCGCATGGCTGCGGCGTGGAGGCTCGCGCACCACGCTGGCACGGCGCCCCGACACCGCAGCCACCCTCGAGCTGCTGGCCCGCGCCGATGCATGGCTCGCCGCCAACGGCCCCATACGCAATCCGATACTCAAATGGCCCACCGAGCAGTGGGGCGAAATCCCCGCCGACTTCGGCCGAAAATAGAATCACCGACTAACTACTATGATATTGTAATGAAACGTACCCGTCAACTTTCCATACTCCGCAACGACCCGTGGCTCGAGCCCTATGCTCCGGCCATCGAAGGGCGCCATGCCGACGCCGAGCGCAAGCTCGCCCATCTGACGGCCGACAGCGGCTCGCTCGTCGACTTCGCCAACGCACACCGCTATTTCGGCCTCCACCGTTGCGCCGACGGCAGCTGGGTGTTCCGCGAATGGGCGCCCAATGCCACCGCCGTTTGTCTCGTGGGCGATTTCTCGAGCTGGAAGCCCATCCCGCAGTACGAGCTCAAACGCCTCGACGGCGGTCTGTCGGGAGTATGGGAAGGCCATTTCGCTCCCGGCGCCATGCACGACGGACAGCTCTACAAGATGCTCGTAAAGTGGCCCGCCGGCGAAGGCGAACGCATCCCGGCCTATGCCACGCGAGTAATTCAGGACCCCACGACCAACATATTCTCCGCACAGGTCTACGCTCCCGCCAAGCCTTTCCGCTGGACCGACAAGGGCTTCGAGCCCGACACTGAGCCCCTGCTCATCTACGAGTGCCACATAGGCATGGCGCAGCAGGAAGAAGGCGTGGGCTCCTACACCGACTTCCGCACAAAGATTCTGCCGCGCATCGCCGCCGACGGCTACAACGCCATCCAAATCATGGCCATACAGGAGCATCCCTACTACGGTTCCTTCGGCTACCATGTGTCGAACTTCTTCGCCGCTTCGAGCCGTTTCGGCACCCCCGACGAGCTCAAAGCCCTCATCGACGAGGCCCACCGCCTCGGCATAGCCGTAATCATGGACATCGTCCACTCCCACGCCGTGAAGAACGAGAACGAGGGCATCGGGCGCCTCGACGGCTCGGCCGACCTCTACTTCCACCACGACACCGGGCGCCGCGAGCACCCCGCGTGGGACTCGCTGTGCTTCGACTACGGCAAGGACGAAGTGCTCCACTTCCTCCTCTCCAACTGCAAGTACTGGATGGAAGAATACCATTTCGACGGCTTCCGCTTCGACGGTGTGACCTCAATGCTCTACTACGACCACGGCCTGGGCAAGGCCTTCGGCGGTTACGGCGACTACTACGACGGCGGCCAGGACACCGACGCCATAGTCTACCTCACCCTGGCCAACCTCCTCATCCACCAGCTCAACCCGCGCGCCATAACCATCGCCGAAGAGATGAGCGGCATGCCGGGGCTGGCTCTTCCCTTCAAGGACGGCGGCATAGGCTTCGACTACCGCATGGCCATGGGCATACCCGACTACTGGATAAAGACCCTCAAAGAGAAGAAGGACGAGGACTGGCACCCCACCTCGATATTCTGGGAACTCACCAACCGCCGCGCCGACGAGAAGACAATATCCTACGTCGAGAGCCACGACCAGGCCCTGGTGGGCGACAAGACGGTGATCTTCCGCCTCATCGACGCCAAGATGTACTGGCACATGACGGTGGGCGACACCGATGCCGACGTAGCTCGCGGCATGGCTCTCCACAAGATGATACGCCTGGTGACCCTCGCCACCATCAACGGCGGCTACCTCAACTTCATGGGCAACGAATGGGGCCATCCGGAATGGATCGACTTCCCCCGCCAGGGCAACGGATGGAGCTACAAGTATGCGCGCCGCCAGTGGGACCTCGTCGACCGCCAGGACCTCCAGTACCGCTTCCTCAATGCCTTCGACAACGCCATGATTGGAGTCGTTGGCCGCGTGCACCGCTTCGAGGCCAAGCCCATACGCAAGCTCTGGGAAAAGGACGACGACCAAGTGCTCGCCTTCATGCGCGGCGACCTGGTGTTCATCTTCAACTTCAACCCCGTGAAAAGCTTCAGCGGCTACGGCATCCTCGCCCCGACAGGCAGCTATGTAACCGTCCTGTCGACCGACAGCCCCTCCTACGGCGGCTTCGGAAACATCGACGAGAAGATAGAGCACTTCACCATCCCCGACCCTCTCTACGAGCCGGCCGGCCTGGCACGCCTCAAGCTCTACCTCCCCGCCCGCACCGCCATGGTACTCCGCAAAAAACGCTCCCGCCGCACCTCCTGACGCTCAGGACAACGACGACGACCGATAACTTTGCGAAATAAAGTTCATGAGCAAGCGTCTTATTTTCACCACGACCACGGAAATAATCCGTGTGCCGCCCGAAGCGCTAGTGTATATATCGGCCGGCGGCAATTATTCGGCCATGACACTGGCCGACGGTGAAAATTTTGTCCTCACGCTGCAGTTGGGATACATAGAACGACTCTAAACTTTTTTTTGCGGGGTAGGCGAAAATTTGCTATCTTTGCCAATTATTGGAAATCTTATGACACGCACAAAGATAAAGGATATTTTCGACCCGTCGCTCATTGGCACGGAAGTCGATGTAAAAGGCTGGGTAAGAACACGTCGAGGCAACAAGAACGTGCAGTTCGTGGCTCTCAACGACGGCTCGTCGGTGAAGAACCTCCAGATAGTGTTCGACCTCGCCAAATTCTCCGACGACGACCTTCGCCCCGTCACCACGGGCTCGGCAATCCACGTCACCGGCCGCCTGGTCGAGAGCCAGGGCAAAGGCCAGAGCTGCGAGGTGCAGGCCGACACCCTCGAAATCTACGGCACCGCCGACCCCGAGGCATACCCCTTGCAGAAGAAGGGCCACACCATGGAGTTCCTCCGCGAGAAAGCCCACCTGCGCCCCCGCACCGCCACCTTCGGCGCCGTGCTGCGCATACGCTCGGCACTGGCTTTCGCCATCCATAAGTTCTTCAACGAGCGGGGCTTCTTCTATCTCCACACGCCCCTCATCACCGCCAGCGACTGCGAGGGCGCCGGAGCCATGTTCCAGGTTACGACGCTGCCCCTCTCCGACCTTCCCCGCAACGAGCAGGGCGACGTCGACTACACCAAGGACTTCTTCGGCAAGCCCACGGCGCTCACCGTGAGCGGCCAGCTCGAGGGTGAACTCGGCGCTACCGCACTCGGCGCCATCTACACCTTCGGCCCAACATTCCGCGCCGAAAACTCCAACACCCCGCGCCACCTCTCCGAGTTCTGGATGATTGAGCCCGAGATGGCCTTCTACGACATCGACGACAACATGCAGCTCGCCGAGGACTTCGTGAAGTACTGCATACAGTATGCCCTCGACAACTGCCGCGACGACATCGACTTCCTCGCCGAGCACTTCGACAAGGGTCTGGTAGAGCGCCTCGAGTTCGTGCTCCACAACGACTTCAAGCGCCTCACCTACACCGAAGGCGTGGAAATCCTCAAAGCATCGGGCCGCAAGTTCCAGTTCCCGGTGGAATGGGGCATCGACCTCCAGAGCGAACACGAGCGCTACCTCGTTGAGGAGCACTTCAAGCGCCCGGTGATTCTCACCGACTATCCGCGCGACATCAAGGCCTTCTACATGAAGCAGAACGACGACGGCCGCACCGTGCGCGCCATGGACGTTCTCTTCCCCAACATCGGCGAAATCATCGGCGGCAGCGAGCGCGAGGCCGACTACGACAAGCTGCTCGCACGCATCGAAGAGCTCCACATTCCCATGAAGGACATGTGGTGGTATCTCGACACGCGCCGCTTCGGCACCGTGCCCCACAGCGGCTTCGGTCTGGGCTTCGAGCGCCTGGTGCTCTTCGTTACGGGCATGACCAACATCCGCGACGTAATACCCTTCCCCCGCACTCCCGGCAACGCCGAATTCTAATCCGACACAATACACAGCGAGGCCCGCACCACCGATGGCGCGGGCCTCGCTTTTTATTGATATAGACTTACTCGCCCGACTCCACGAACTCCTGCCACGACATGCCCAGGCGGTCCTTGGGTGAGAGCAGGCGCTCTTCCTCGGGCAACGGCCACGATATGGCGAGGGCCGGGTCGTCGAGTGCTATCGTGCGCTCGGCCGACGGACAGTAGTAATTGTCGACTTTATAGAGAAACACCACCTCGTCCGACAGAACGGCGAAGCCGTGGGCTATGCCACGCGGCACGAAAAGCTGATGTCCGTTGTCGGCGCTGAGCTCCACGGCGCAGTGCCGCCCGAAGGTCGGAGAATCACGACGGAGGTCGACCACCACATCCACGATGCGGCCTCGGCACACGCGCACGAGCTTGGCCTGCGCGGCATCGCCGGCCTGAAAGTGCAACCCCCTCACGGTGCCGGCATGCGACAGCGATTCATTCTCCTGAACCCACTCGGGCGAACAGCCGGTGGCCTCGGCAAAGAGATCGGCGCGGAAAGTCTCGCTGAAATATCCCCGGACGTCGCCATGACGTACAGGCTCAATAAGCCATAATCCGGGCAAAGAAAGTTCCGTAAATTTCATGGCGCAAAAATACATTTTTTTCGTCAACCCAGCAAAGCTCCCGTGTGTTTTAAATAGACAACTCACAAAAGTTGGCCGCTACTTTTGTGCCGGTTGCTTTTAGGAGTCACATATATGAATTAATTCGTACCTTTGCAAAAATTTTGCCTATGCCCGAAGTATCACAGCGCGGACGCATCATGCCCGCATCACCCATACGCCGCCTTGTGCCTCTGGCACTCGACGCCCAGAAGCGCGGCATCAAGGTGTACCGCCTCAACATCGGCCAGCCCGACGTGCCCACACCTCCCGAAGCCTTCGAAGCCCTTCGCAAGCTCGACCGCAAGGTGCTCGAATACAGCCCCTCCGACGGTCTGCCGTCGCTGCGCGAAAAGCTGTGCCAGTACTACCACCGCTTCCATATCGACGTCGACGTCGACGATATTATCGTCACCTCCGGCGGTTCGGAGGCCGTGCTTTTCGCCTTCATGGCGTGCCTCGACCCCGGCGACGAAATAATTGTCCCCGAACCGGCCTATGCCAACTACATGGCCTTCGCCATCTCGGCCGGTGCAAAAATCGTAACCGTACCCTCCTCCATCGACGACGGCTTCGAGCTCCCCCCCGTGGAGCGATTCGAGGAGTTGATTACCCCGCGCACGAAGGGCATACTCATCTGCAACCCCAACAACCCCACGGGCTATCTCTATACCATGAAGGAAATGCTCCAGATACGCGACCTGGTGCTGAAGCACGACCTCTTCCTCTTCTCCGACGAGGTATACCGCGAATTCTGCTACACCGGAGCGCCCTACATATCGGCTTTCCATCTTCCCGGCATCGAGGACAAAGTAGTGCTCATCGACTCGGTGAGCAAGCGCTACAACGAGTGCGGCATACGCATAGGCGCGCTTATAACAAAGCACAAGGAGCTTAAAGCCAATGTGATGAAAATGTGTCAGGCACGCCTGAGTCCGCCTCTGTTGGGGCAACTCGTGGCCGAGGCATCGATCGACACATCGCCCAAGTACATGCTCGCGACCTACAACGAATATGTGGAGCGCCGCAAGTTCCTCGTCGACCAAATCAACAAAATCCCCGGCTGCTACACCCCCATACCCATGGGTGCCTTCTATACGGTGGTGCGCCTGCCCGTCGACGACGCCGACCGCTTCTGCCGCTGGTGCCTCGAAGAGTTCGACTACGAGGGCGAGACCATATTCATGGCTCCCGCATCGGGCTTCTACTCTACCCCCGGCATGGGCAAGAACGAGGTACGCATGGCATATGTGCTCGAACGCCCCGAACTGGCCCGCGCCATCGAGGTGCTGCGCCATGCCCTCGAGGCGTATCCCGGACGCGTAATGCCTCAATGACAAAATAATATGAGACTCCTCACAACCATCACCGCCGCCTTCCTCGCGCTTACTGCCCCCGCAGAAGTGCAGTGGCTCGGCACCTCTCACGACTTCGGCGCCTTTGCCGAAGCCGACGGCCCCGTGAGCCACACTTTCAGCTTCATAAATACGGGCAGCACCCCCGTGGCCATTGTGCAGGCCTCGGCATCGTGCGGATGCACCACGCCGCAGTTCTCGCGCCAGCCGGTGGCTCCGGGCGACACCGGTACCGTAACCGTGAGCTACGACCCCGCCGGACGCCCCGGACGTTTCACCAAATTTGTAGGCGTGCGCCTCACCGACGGCGCCGATGTGCAGAAGCTCTTCATCAAAGGCGCCGTAGTGGCAGCCCCGGCCACCGTCGAGGGCCGCTATCCCGTTGAACTTACGCCGCGCATGCGCCTCGAGCGACCGTCGGCCATGCTGGGGCAAGTGCTCAAAGGACACCTCAAAACGGTAACCGTACGCGGCTACAACGCTTCCACCGACACTCTCCGCCCCGTCGCCGAGGGCATGCCCAAGTATCTCGACGCGCAGACGGCCCCCGAAGCCGTGCCGCCGGGCGAACAGTTCTCGCTCCTGCTTTTCTTCCGCTCGAACCGCTGTCCGCTCTACGGCCTCGTAACCGACACCGTCACACTCTCCGACGGCTTCGACAAGGCTCCCTTCGATGTGATGGCCATGGTGCAGGAAGACTTCTCCAAACTCTCCCCCAAGCAACTCGCGCGTGCCCCGCAGGCCGTGCTTGCCGACGAGAAACTCGACCTCGACGTGGTCAATGCACCCGTCACGGTGTCGACCGCGCTCACCAACACCGGCAAGGACCGCCTCGAAGTGCGCCGCGTGTATACCGACGACCCCTACCTCACCGTCGCCGTCGACCGTACGAGCCTCAAGCGCGGCCAGAAGGCCGTCATAACCGTCGGCGTCGACCCGACAAAGGTAGTGGGGAGTCTCATCAACGGACGCGTGCAGGTCATCACCAACGACCCATCAAAGCCCGTGCAGACTCTCCGCGTAGTGGGCATCTTCCCGCGCTGAACCTTCGCCACCTCGCGCGTGTTGGAATAGTATGTCATCACACGCGCTCTTACCCCGTATTGCCACGGCCTTGAGCTGGACGGTATTCGTCGCCTCGGCGGCTCTTGTAGCCCTACTGTCGGTCGACGCCTTTACCCCCGGCCTCGGCACACGTCTCGAAGGCGGCCTCTACAACCGCCTTCAGCTGCCCGTGTGCATACTCTACCTCCTATACTTCTTCGTGTCGATGGCCGCCTCGGGCCAAGCCGGCGCGTACATGCGCACCCACTTCCCCATGCTCCTCATATCCATACCCTATGTGTGGCTTCTGGGTCTCTTCGACATCCACACGCAGGGCGCGGTGGCATATGTGCTCCACTTCATGCCTTCGTTCCGCGCAGCACTGGCGCTCACCCTGGTCACGCGCTTCATATCCATGTCGCGCCTCACGGGACTCTTCGTGTCGTATGCCATTATCCTTGCCCTTGCCATATATTTCTCCTCGATAATTTTCTACCTCCACGAAGGCGGCGGCGTCAATCCTGCCGTCACCGACTACCCCACGGCGCTGTGGTGGTGCCTTATGCAGGCCACCACACTCGGTGCGTCGTTCTACGCCGTCACCTTGCAGGGAAAGGCCGTAGCCATGGTGGTGTCGGTGATGGGAATGGTCATGCTGCCCCTCTTCACGGTCCTCCTCA
>CABRZA010000030.1 GCA_902475285.1 uncultured Porphyromonadaceae bacterium | reverse complement strand
GGCGGCTTTTCGGGCGGCGGCTTCGGCGGCGGCTTTACCGGCGGCGGCGGCGCATCGGGCGGCTGGTAAGTATCAATGACTTGGGAAAAAGTAATTAGCTATGTTAGAATATATTAAAGGAAAGATATCGGGGCTCACGCCGGCGTCGGTGGTCATGGAGACCACATCGGGTTTGGGCTTTCGTCTCAACATATCGCTGGGCACCTTCTCGGCCCTCGACGGCAAAGCCGAAGGGCGCGTGTATGTGCACGAAGTTATCCGCGAGGACGCGTGGGTGCTCTACGGTTTCGCCGAGGAGCGCGAGCGCGAGCTTTTCCGCGAGCTCATAGGAGTCAGCGGCGTGGGAGCTGCCACGGCATTGCTCATCGTGTCGGCTCTTCAAGGCGACGAACTTGCCGCCGTAATCTCTTCGGGCGATGTGAAACGCCTAAAAAGCATCAAGGGCATAGGCGCCAAAACGGCAGAACGTATAATTGTCGACCTCCGCGACAAAATAAAAGCGGCCGATATTACGTTAAGCATACAAGCCGCATCGCACAACGACGCCTACGACGAGGCTTTGGGCGCTCTCACCATGCTCGGTTTCGACCGCAAGCAGAGCGAGAAAGCCCTCAAGACCCTCTTCAGCGCCGACCCCGCCCTCAAGGTCGAGGCCGCCGTGAAAAAGGCGCTGTCGATGCTCTGACATTGAACCGACCACAACTGGATGTGTAAACCAATCCGCGTCGCATACCGCACATTTATCTGCCTGCTGCTGATGGCCTTGCTGTCGGTGGCTTTGGCTGTGCCCGTGCGCGGACAGTACTACACACCCACCGTGACGCCTCCCGCGCCTGCCGTGCTGCCTCCCGCCGCTCCCGGCGACAGCGTGCCGCTGCCCATGCCGATACCCCCCGGTGTGCCGCGCAGCTACGATGACCTCATGCGCGACGAGCTGGCCTACGACCTCGCCACGCCGTCGAACATCAAGACCGTAGCCGAGTACGACCCCGCCACGGGTTGCTACATAGTGCGCACCCTTCTGGGCGATCGCGACATAGCCACTCCCTTTCTTCTCACCGCCCAGCAGTACAACAACTGGCAGCTGCGCCGCTCCATGCAGCGTTACTACCGCGAGCGCAACACCGAGCTCTTCACGTCGAAGGAGAAGGAACCCTTCAACATCTTCGACATGAACTTCGCCCTCGGCCCTTTGGAGAAAATCTTCGGCCCGGGCGGAGTCTCGCTCAAAACGCAGGGTTCCGTGCAGGTGCAGATGGGCATCAAGAGCAACAAGACCGACAATCCGTCGCTGTCGCTCTCGGCACGCCGCAAGACCTACTTCGACTTCGATCAGAAGATACAGGCCACCATCGCCGCCGGTGTGGGCGACCGCATGAAGTTCAACATGACCTACAACACCGACGCTACCTTCGACTTCGACTCCAAGAACCTCAAACTGGCCTACGAAGGCAAGGAAGACGACATAGTGAAGAGCATCGAGGCCGGCAACGTGTCGATGACCACCGGTTCGTCGCTTATCCGAGGCAGTACGGCCCTCTTCGGCATCAAGGCCAAGCTGCAGTTCGGCAAACTTACGGCCACAGCGCTGGTGTCGCAGCAGAACTCCGAGTCGAAGACCGTAAGCAGCAAGGGCGGCGCGCAGACCACCGAGTTCACCGTCAATGCCGACGAATACGACCAGAACCGCCACTACTTCCTGGCGCATTTCTTCCGCGACAACTACGACCAGTTCGCCTCGCGCCTGCCGTATGTGTCGTCGGGTGTCAAAATCACGCGCATCGAAGTGTGGGTAACCAACAAAAGCGGCAAGTATGAGCAGGCACGCAACTTCGTGGGCTTCATGGACCTTGGCGAGAACTCGCACCTTGCCTCCGACTATTGGGTGCCCAATACATCGCAGGCAAATCCGTCGAACAGCTCCAACAACCTTCTGAGCGTCATAAAGAACGACTACCCCTCGGCGCGCAACATCAACACCGTCACGCAGGCCCTCGAGCCGCTGTCGGCCTATGGCATCACCGGCGGCCGCGACTACGAGAAAGTGGAAAGCGCGCGCCTGCTGGCCGAGACTGAATATACCCTCAACAGTACCCTGGGCTATATATCGATAAAGAGCTCGCTCAACGCCGACGAGGTCCTCGCCGTGGCCTACGAATACACCTACAACGGCCAGGTATACCAGGTGGGCGAGTTCTCGGGCGACATCACAAGCACCGATCAGTCGCTCTACCTTAAAATGCTAAAAAGCACCACCACATCGCCATATCTCCCGATGTGGGACCTCATGATGAAGAACGTATATTCGCTCGGCGGATACCAGATACAGAAAAACAAGTTCAAGCTCAACATAAAGTACCTCTCCGACACCACGGGCACGCAAATCAACTATCTGCCCGTGCCGGGGCTCAACAACCAGTCGCTGCTGCAAGTGATGAATCTCGACCGCATCGACAGCAACGAGGAAAGCAACCCCGACGGCTTCTTCGACTTTATCGACGGCTACACCATCCTTCCTTCCACCGGCAAGGTTATTTTCCCGGTAGTCGAGCCTTTCGGCGAGCATCTTGCGCGCAAGATCAACAATCCAGCCCTTGCGCAGCAGTATGTCTATCAGGAGCTCTACGACTCAACCCTTGTTGTGGCGCGCCAGTATGCCGACAAGAACAAGTTCATCATCACCGGCGAGTATATGGCGTCGGCGGGCTCGCAGATACGCCTCAACGCCATGAACGTGCCGCGCGGCTCGGTGATAGTCACAGCCGGTGGCGTGCAGCTCACCGAGAACAGCGACTATACCGTGGACTACGCCATGGGTATCGTGACCATCACCAACCAGAGCATCATCGACTCGGGGCAGAACATATCCGTCACCCTCGAGAACCAGTCGATGTTCTCCACCCAGCGCAAGACGCTCCTCGGCCTCGACCTGCAATACCAGCTAAACAAGAACCTCAACTTCGGCGCCACCGTGCTCCACTTCTCCGAGAAAGCCCTGATTGAGAAGGTAAACATCGGCGACGAGACCGTGAACAACTCCATGATAGGCTTCAACATGGCCTACAACGGTGAGTTCATGTGGCTGACCAACCTGCTCAACAAGATACCCACCGTCAACGCCGTGCAGCCCTCTCGCCTGAGCCTCACCGCCGAGTACGCCCAGCTCCTGCCGCACGCCCAGAAGTCGGGAAGCAACAAAGGCTCGTCGTATATCGACGACTTCGAGAACACGCAGACGGGCATCGACCTTCGCTCGCCCTATTCGTGGTTCCTTGCGTCGACGCCCTACGACCCCGCGCCCGACGCCCTTTTCCCCGAGGCGGCGCTGAGCAATGACCCGGCCTACGGCAAGAACCGCGCCTTGCTCAACTGGTACTACATCGACCGCCTCTTCACGCAGCGCAACTCGTCGATGTGTCCCGGCTACATAAAGAGCGACCTCGAGCAGCTCTCCAATCCGTATGTCCGCGAGGTAACGACCGAGGAGATATTCCCCGGCCGCGAGATTGGCTACGGCGAATCGTCGATTATCCAGACCCTCAACCTCTCCTATTATCCCACCGAGCGCGGTCCCTACAACCTCGACGCTACCGACGTGGCCGCCGACGGCAGCCTGCTGTATCCCGAAAAGCGCTGGGGCGGCATAATGAGGCGCATGGACAACACCAACTTCGAGCAGTCGAACATCGAGTACGTGCAGTTCTGGCTCCTCAACCCCTTCCTCGACCCCAACAACGAGAACTACGAGGGCGGCGACCTCTACATAAACTTCGGCGAAGTGTCGGAGGATATTCTCAAAGACGGTCTCAAAAGCTATGAGAACGGCATCCCCGTCGACGGCAACGACCAATACCTCAAAGAGACGGTATGGGGTCGGGTGTCGTCGCAGAACTCTCTGACCTATTCCTTCGACAATGCCACCGGCGCACGCATACGTCAGGACGTGGGCCTCGACGGCCTTCACAACGACGACGAATTTGTCTTCCCCTCCTATCAGAATTACCTCACCGAGCTTACCCGCAAGCTCGACGCCGGCACCGTCGAGGCCATGCAGGCCAACCTCTTCTCGCCTCTCAACGACCCCGCCGGCGACAACTACCACTTCTATCGCGGCTACGATTACGACGAGCAGCGTCTGGGCATCCTCGAGCGATACAAGCGCTACAACGGCGTGGAGGGCAACTCGCTCTCGCCCGAAGACGCTCCCGACCCGCTGTACCAGTCGTCGCGCTCGGTGCCCGATGTGGAGGACATCAACCAGGACAATACCCTCAACGAGTACGAGCGTTATTTCCAGTACCGCGTGTCGATACGCCCCGAAGACCTCGTGGTGGGCCGCAACTTCATCACCGACAAGCAGACCAAACTCGTGGCCACGCGCTCGGGCACGCCACTCGAGGTGGAATGGTATCAGTTCAAGATACCCCTGAGCGACTATGAGAAGGTTGTAGGCACAATCTCCGACCTCTCGACGGTGCGCTTCGCCCGAATGTTCATGACGGGCTTCAAAAAGCCCACGCACCTCCGCTTCGCCACCTTCGAGCTGGTGCGCGGCGAGTGGCGCACATACGACTTCAACCTCAATACGCGCGGCGACGCACCTGCCACAGGTCAGCTCGACGTGTCGGTGGTCAATATTGAGGAGAACGCCGAGCGCACGCCCGTCAACTATGTGTTGCCTCCCGGCGTGACGCGTATCAACGACCCGGGCCAGAGCCAGATAACGCAGCTCAACGAGCAGTCGATGTCGCTCAAGCTCACCGGCCTCGCCGCCGGCGACGCTCGCGGTGTGTACCGCAACACACAGCTCGACCTCCGCAACTACAAGCGCCTGCAGATGTGGGTGCACGCCGAGGCGCTCATCGACAATCCCACCGCCACGCGCTCGGGCGATATGTCGGTGTTCGTCCGTCTGGGTTCCGACGTGAAGAACAACTTCTATGAGTACGAGGTACCCCTCGAACTCACCGAGCCCGGCACCTACAACCGCTATCTCAGCTCCGACCAGTATCTGGTGTGGCCTCGCTCCAACTATCTCGACTTCAACCTCCAGTGCCTCGTCGACCTCAAGGGCGACCGCAACCGCGCCAAGCGCGCCGAGGAGAGCGGGGTAGGCTACGGCACACTCTACACCGGCCGCGACCCCGACAACGAACGCAACCGCATAGCCGTGATGGGCAATCCTTCGCTGAGCGACGTGCGCGTGATTCTCATAGGCGTGCGCAACAACGCCGCCACCACCAAGGATGCCATCGTGTGGGTCAACGAGCTCAAAGTGACCGATTTCAACGAGGCCGGCGGCTATGCCTTCAAGGCCAACGCCACCCTCAATATGAGCGATATAGCCACCCTCAACGTGGGTGCGCATGTGGAGACTGCAGGCTTCGGCTCCGTCGACCAAAGCCTCAACGAGCGACGCCTCGACGACTACCAGCAGTACAACGTGGCCGTGCAGGCCGACCTCGGCCGCTTCCTGCCCGAGAAGGCCAAACTCCGCGCGCCCGTCTACTACTCTATGACCAAGGAGAAGACCTCGCCAAAATACAATCCCCTCGACCAGGACGTGCTCCTCAAAGACGCCCTCGACGACTGCACTACCAAGCAAGAACGCGACTCCATAAGCGCCTATGCCATAGAGCGCACAACCATACAGAACTTCTCGGTGAGCGGTTTGAAATTCGACGTGCAGAGCAAGAAGCCCATGCCTTGGGACCCCGCCAATTTCACCGTCAATTTCTCCTTCACCAAGCAGACGAAGAACGACCCCACCACCGAGTACGAGTATACCAACGACTACCGCGGCTCGTTGGCCTACAGCTATTCGCCCTTCATAAAGCCGTTCAAGCCCTTCAAGAATCTCAAAGGAAAGAGCAAGAACGTGAAGTTCCTCAAAGACTGGGAATTGCAGTGGCTGCCCAACAACATCAGTTTCCTAACCTCGATGTCGCGCTACTACTACGAGCAGCAGACACGCTCGGAGACCGACGCCATGTTCCAGCTCCCCGTGTCGGTGAGCAAGAACTGGTTGTGGGACCGCCAGCTTTCCCTGTCGTGGAACATCACGAAGAGCCTCTCGCTGTCGTTCAACTCCAACACGTCGGCGCGTATTGAGGAAACTGTCGGCGCCGTCAACAAGCGCCTTTTCCCCGACAAATACCGCGACTGGAAGGACACCGTATGGCAGAGCATCAAGTCGATGGGTACGCCGTGGAGCTACAACCAGACTTTCACCGGCCAGTACAAGGCGCCGTTCAGCAAGATAGCGTTCCTCGACTTCCTCACCGGTTCCGTCAACTACAACGCCACCTACCGCTGGGAGCGCGGCGCCACCATCGACGGCGTGCGTCTTGGCAACAGCATTGCCAACCAGGCGGCCTGGACGGCCGACGGCCGCATCAACTTCGAGACCTTCTACAACAAGATACCCATACTCAAAAGCGTCACCCGGCGCTTCGCCAACACACGCCCCAGCAACACTCCGCCAAAGAAGGCCCGGCGCTTCGAGCGCACCTACCAGCTGCAGCCCGACACCAACCTGGTGATAAAGCACAACCTCCGCACCAAGAAGTACAAGCTTACCGCCGTAACCACCGACGGCAAGCCCTTCCCGGTGAAGACCAAGGAAATCGACAACAACACCCTCGAGGTGCTCACGCGAGGTTCGGAGAACGTGAAGTTCACAATCATCGAGGTGCTCAAAGACGAGAAGAGCCTCGCCCGTGAGATAGGAGAGTACGCCCTTCGCTTTGTGGCGTCGCCGCGAAGCATATCGGTGCGCTACCGCAACACGCGCTCCCTGTCGCTGCCCCTCTTCCGCCCCGACATAGGCAATATCTTCGGCCAGACACGTTCGGCCGGCCCCATGTCGCCGGGCCTCGACTTCGCCTTCGGCTTCACCGACGAGAGCTACATAAAGCGAGCCCTCGACCGCGGCTGGCTCATCACCGACGACGGCCAGACATCGCCTGCCGTATGGTCGCGCGCCAATGAGCTCAACATCGAGGCTCAATTCGAGATTGCCAAGGGGCTGAAGGTGCAGCTTACTTTCAATCGCACCGACAACCGCAACAGCCAGGTGCAGTTCATGTATGCCGATATGCCCACGTCGCTCAGCGGCTCCTACACCAAGACGCACTGCGCCATCCTCACTGCGCTCAAATCGTCGTCGGCCGCCGACGGCTACAATTCGCCTACCTTCAATCAGTTCCTGGCCAACATACCCGAGATACGCAACCGCGTGGAGGCCCAGTATGCCGGCACGCTCTATCCCGACGGCGGCTTCATGAGCGGCAATCCTCTCGCGGGCAAGCCCTTCAATCCCGCCACGGGCACGGTGAGCGAGACATCGTCCGACGTCCTCATCCCGGCCTTTGTGGCCGCATACACCAAGCGCAACGCCGCCAAGCAGACCCTCGACCCCTTCCCCTCCTTCTCGTCGGTACTCCCCAACTGGCGCATAACCTACGACGGCCTCATCAATCTGGGCAACATGCGCAACATCTTCAAGTCGTTCACCCTCAGTCACGCCTACCAGTGTACCTACTCGGTAGGGTCGTACAGCTCATACCTCAACTGGGCCGCCGTCAACGGCAGCGGCACACTCGGCTATACCCTCGACGAGCTCACGGGACAGCCCATACCGTCGTCGCCCTACAACATCTCTTCGGTGGCCATCACCGAACGCTTCGCCCCCCTGATAGGCTTCAACGCCACGCTTAAAAACGAGTTGCAGGTTAGCGTGGAGTACCGCGACCAGCGCACCCTCACCCTCAACAGCGCCGCAGGGCAGCTTGTGGAGGCAACGTCGAAGGGTATCACCGTGGGGGCCGGTTACAAGATTGTGGGCTTCAACACCATCCTCAAAATGAAGGGCTCGCAGCAGGGCGTGAGCAACGACCTCACCCTAAACGCCGATTTCTCCTGGCAGAACAACCAGGCACTCATCCGCCGCATCGAAGGCAACTACACACAGCCAACGTCGGGCACAAACACCATCAACATCAACTTCACCGCATCGTATGTGCTCAGCAAGCGCCTCACGCTGTCGGCCTACTTCGACCATCAGGTGAACTCGCCCATCGTCACAACCAACTCCTATCCCACCACCAATTCATCCTACGGCCTGTCGCTCAACCTGTCGCTGGCCCGATAGCATTTTCGAACACTAAAAAATCAATCATATGAAGAAACTTACTACTCTCGTACTCATTGCCGTTTGTGCCCTCGGTGCAGCGGCGCAGTATGTGGCCGCCCCGGGCACTGTGTTGGAATACTCCATGAAGATGCAGAACCCCGAGACCCACGACTCTATCTCAATCAACGCCGTGAGCAAGATTCTCAGCGCTACCCCCGGCGACGACGGCAAAGTGACCTACCTCTGCGAAGAGACGGTAACGTCGCCCGAAAAGGCCTTGTCGAGCACCGATACGACCACCGTGGTCTACAATCCTGCCGACCATACTACCTTCTTCATGATGATGGACAAGGACAAGACCCGCCAGGATGTGATCAAGAGCATCAAGGAAATGATAGCCCAGTCGGGCCAGTTCGTCAGCGAGTCGGACCTCGCCGACATGGAGCGCAGCATCACTGCCAAGGGCGAACTGTCGCTCACCCTCGCCGATGAAATGGCCGAAGGCACCAAGCTGCCCAACAAGAGCCTTCGCATCAATGTGGCCGAAAAATCGTTCAGCCACAACCTCTGGGAAGGCAAGGTGCTGGGCCGCGAGAGTGTCGACACTCCCGCCGGAACTTTCGACTGCCTCAAAATAAGCTATGTACACAAAGTGAGCACACCCGAAGGCAACGAACGCATATATGTCACCTCCTGGTATGCTCCCGGTGTGGGCGAGGTGAAGGAAATACAGGCCACCAAGAAGGGTGAGACCATATCGGAAACCGTCCTCACTGCTCTCACAAAGCCCGAATAAGCCCATAACACAGTCGGCCGAGCGCGGCCGACGGCATTAATGGCGCGGCTGGCCGATTATGGTCGGCCGCGCCTCTTTTTTTCCATATCCAATCCCCATTTCACATTCCGCATTGCTTTTGGCCATGTGGCGGAAAATTTGTAACTTTGCGGAGTTATAATTTTTAGAAGAAAAACTAATGTCGCAGACAGAACGCGAAGTGAGGGTGCGTTTCGCTCCCTCTCCCACCGGGCCGCTCCATATCGGGGGCGTGCGCACGGCGCTTTATAACTATCTTTTTGCCCGCCGTCATGGCGGTAAGATGATACTCCGTATCGAAGACACCGACTCCCAGCGCTTTGTGCCTGGTGCCGAAGACTATATCAACGAAGCCCTGGCATGGCTGGGCATAGGCATCGACGAAGGCGTGCGCGAAGGCGGCCCTTACGGGCCCTACAAGCAGAGCGAGCGTCGCGACATATACCGCGAGCATGTGAAGATGCTTCTCGACGCCGGCAAGGCTTACATCGCATTCGACTCCCCCGCCGAGCTTGAGGCCGCGCGTGCCGCGAAGGCCAATTTCCAGTACGACGCCTCGACGCGTATGGACATGCGCAACTCCCTTACGCTCACCTCCGAAGAGGTAAAAGCCCGGATCGACGCCGGCGAGCCCTATGTGGTACGCTTCCTTATCGAGCCCGGACGCGACGTGGAGGTCAACGACCTTCTTCGCGGACGTGTGGTGATAAAGAGCGACATCCTCGACGACAAAGTGCTCTACAAGAGTGCCGACGACCTTCCGACATATCACCTTGCCAACATCGTCGACGACCACCTGATGAAAATCACGCATGTGATTCGCGGCGAGGAATGGCTCCCGTCGGCACCACTTCATGTGCTCCTCTACGAAGCCTTCGGCTGGGCCGACACGGCACCTCAGTTCGTGCATCTGCCCCTGCTTCTCAAACCCGACGGCAAGGGCAAGCTCAGCAAGCGCGACGGCGACCGCCTCGGCTTCCCCGTATTCCCTCTTGAATGGCACGACCCTGCCAGCGGAGCCATCAGCTCGGGCTACCGCGAGAATGGCTACTTGCCCGAAGCCGTGGTGAACTTCCTCGCCCTCTTGGGCTGGAATCCCGGCGACGATACCGAGGTGATGACTGTCGACGAACTCATATCGAAGTTCTCCTTCGAGCATTGCTCCCGTTCGGGCGCAAAATTCGCTTTCGAGAAGGGCAAGTGGTTTAACCATACATATTTACAGATGAAGAGCGACGAGGAGCTCGCAACCCTCTTCCGCCCCCTGCTGGCGCAGCATGTGGCCGATGCCGATGCTTTCTCCGACGACTACCTCGCCAAGGTTGTTGCTTTGGTGAAAAGCCGCATCAACTTCGTGGGCGACATTTGGGAGCAGGCCGCATTCTTCTTCGAGGCTCCTACTGAATACGCCGCCAAGGATGTGCGCAAGCGCTGGAGCGCCGACACACCTGCCATAATGACAGAGCTTACGGCTCTTCTCGATGCTCAGCCCGACTTCTCGAGCGCCACTCTCGAACCCGTGGTGCTCAAATGGATAGAGGACAAGGGTTACCATCTGGGCAATGTGATGAACGCCTTCCGCCTCACGGTGGTGGGTGCTTGCAAGGGGCCGCATATGTTCGACATCACGGCTCTTCTCGGCCGCGACGAGACCATAGCCCGTGTGCGCCGCGGCGTGGAGAATATCGTAGCTCCCGCCGAATGAACATGCTCTATAACGCCGGCATACGCCTCTATGCCGGCGCGGCACATATAGCGGCACACTTTTCGCGCAAACCCCGCGTTATGCTCGACGGCCAGGCAGCCACCCTTGGCGAAGGGCTTTCGGCGATGGCCGCCGGCGAGCCCTACGACCTCTGGATACATGTGGCGTCGCTGGGCGAATACGAGCAGGCGCGGCCCGTAATAGAAGAATACCGCCGCCGCGATGCTTCGCGCCGTGTGCTGGTTACATTTTTCTCTCCTTCGGGCTACGAAGTGGCTTCGCGCCGCAAGCCCGAGGGGGTCGACATGGCCTACCTGCCTTTCGACACCCCGGCCAACGCACGTCGGCTTATCGGAGCCGTGCGGCCGCGTATGGCAATTTTCGTGAAATATGAGTTTTGGGGCAACTATCTTTCGGAGCTCCGCCGCCGCGATATACCCGTCTATCTTATTTCGGCCATTTTCCGCCCCGGGCAGATTTTCTTCCGCCCATGTGGCGGTATGTTCCGTCGTATACTCGGGTGCTTCTCCGGCATATATGTGCAGGACGGCCGTTCGGCCGACCTCCTCGCAGGCATTGGCGTGGAAAATGTAAAGATCGCCGGCGACACGCGCTTCGACCGTGTCACCGCAATCCGTGCCAACGGCATGCGGCTTCCGGCAATCGAAATCTTCAAGGAGGCTGCCCCCGAGGCCCTTACCCTCGTGGTGGGGAGCAGCTGGGAAGCCGACGAGGATGTGTATGTCGACGAACTGAAAAAACGCCGCACCGTCCGTGCTGTTGTGGCACCCCATGAATTCGACGACGCGCGTCTGCGCGCCATGCTCGCGCGCTTCGGCGATGCCATGCTCTATACCGAGTTCGCGGTCCTCGCCGAAGCCGACCCTGACGGCGCCCGCGAGAAAGCCCGCGCTTTGCGTTATCTCATCGTCGACTGCTTCGGCATCCTCAGCAGCCTCTACCGATACGCCGACGCCGCATATGTAGGCGGTGGCTTCGGTACTGGCATACACAATATCAACGAAGCCGCCGTCTACGGCATCCCCGTGGTCTTCGGTCCTCATTTCGGCAAATTCCTCGAAGCTACCGAGCTCATCGCCGCCGGTGCCGCAACATCGGTGGCCTCGGCATCCGACGTTGCCGCTGCCTTCGACAGCCTCTCCGATTCCTCGGCCCGTGCCACAGCCGGCAGTGCCGCAGCGGCATACATAGCCACGAAAGTCGGCGCCACCCTGCGCATAGCCGACGATATCTTTTAATCCATCTCTTTCTCAACACCTTATCGCCTCTCAGTATCATGATTAAAGTTGGAATCTACGGTCCTGCCGCCATCAACAGTCCCGAACGCAAACAGCTGCTGCGCCTGCTGCTGCGGCATCCCGACGTCGACCTCCGCTGTGTGGCCTCGCCTGTCGGCAACACTGTGCCTTTGGCCGAGCTGCATCCCGTCTACGCCGGCGAGACCGACCTTACCCTCGAGCGCGAGCTTGTACTCGACGGCCTGGATGTCCTCTTTGTGATTGATGCGGAAAACCTTACGGAAGAAATTGCCGGGAGTCTGGGCGCCGACCCCGAATTCCGCCTCATAGTGCTCGGGTCGGCTCCGGCCCTTCGCGCCGACGCTATCGCCGGCAGTGAAGGCGCTCCCGTCTACGGGCTGCCGGAATATTTCCGCAAGGCACTTGTGCGCGGCGCGCGCTATGCCGTGTCGCCGGCGCCTGCGGCGATGCTCATCGAGCTCTCTCTTCTGCCTCTGGTTAAGGCCGGAATACTGCCCGGGGCCGTCAAGGCAACGCTGGCAACACCCGATGCAAGCGACGCGTATGCAGCCGGTGCTTCGGAGTCCGTCGACATCCTCAATGCAATCCTCCCCGGTGCGGTGACGGATTTCGAGCTTGAGCTCTTGCCCGAACCCTCGACCTTCGAGCGCCTCGACATCCATGTGGAGTTCGAGGCTCCCATGGCCATCGAGGAAATCGCACGCCTCTACCGCGAGAGCTACGACGACCACAGCTTCGTACACATCATCGGGGGCGCCGGTGCCGTCGACGAGGACCTCCGGGGCAGCAACAAATGCCTCATACGCCTCAATGCCGACGGAGACCGTCTGATGGTCGACGCTTCGATGGACGCCCTCACCAAGGGCGAAACCGGAAATGCCGTGCACATCATGAACCTACTCTTCGGCCTCCTGGAGCGCACCGGACTGTCGATATGACGCGCCTTTGCCGATTTTGTGCTCCGCGATTTTTTTGCTAACTTTGAAGACCCTAACAGCTACCTGCCATGCTGACTTATTCAAATCTTCAGAAACGACTCATACTGCCCGAGTACGGGCGCAACATACAGAATATGGTGGACTACTGTCTGCAGATTCCCGACCGTGAGGAGCGCAATGTATGCGCCGCCACGATTGTCGACTCCATGCTGACACTGTTTCCGCCAACCGGTGACACCGAGGAGTATATGCGCAAGCTTTGGGATCACCTCGCCATAATGAGTAACTTCGAGCTCGACATCGACTGGCCCTACGAGCATGTCGACCGTGCCGTCTTCGGCGAGATGCCCGACCCCGTGCCCCTCGAGCGCACCGGCGCGCTCCCCATGCGCCACTACGGCAAGCTCATACTGCGCCTTATCGACACCGCCTGCGAGATGGAACCAGGCGACGAGCGCGATGCCCTCATCACTCTCGTGGCCAATCAGATGAAGAAGACGCTCATGGCCGCCAACCCCGAAGGTGTCGACGACCGTCGCATACTCAAAGACCTCCGAATGATGTCGCATGGACGCATCGAGGCCGACCCCGAGCGAATACGGCTGCAAGAGTTCAAACACGCCCCCACGCCTTCGGGCAAGAAGAAGAAAGGCAAGAAATGAAAGGGCTCGACCTTGTGGAGATAGGCGTCTTCGGCAAGCCGCACGGCATAAAGGGCGAGATAGCCGCCATGCCCGACGAAGGGCGCGACGTGGTGGCCGGCAGCTTTGTGTTTGCCGAAATCGACGGTATCCCCGTACCCTTCCGTGTAGAGGCGGTGCGCACGAAGGGCGCCGGCCTGCTCCTGACTCTCAAAGGTGTCGACACCGAAGCTCAAGCCGCCCTTCTTGCATCGAAGACAATCTTTGCCGAGTCGGACATGTCCGACCTGTCCGACGACGACTCGGAAGGCTTCTACCTCGACGACCTCACGGGCTTCACCATCGTGGCCGGCGGCGAGGTAGTCGGCTGCATCGACGATGTGGATTTCAGCACCGAAAACGCTCTTTTTATTGTCGACCGCCACGGCGAGGAGGTGCTCATTCCCGCCGCTCCCGAACTCATCGACTCCATCGATGCCGATACGCGCACGGTGGCGATGACTCTCCCCGACGGTCTGTTTTAACACTTTATGAAATGAAAGAATTCGACGAAGATGCCGCCGCCGCCGCCATGAAGGCAGCCATAGCACCGGCCGAATGTACGGCCGACGACGCCCTCGAGGTGCTCGACATTGTATACGACTATTATGAGGAACACGGCGACCTCGACGTGTCGCTCGACGATGACGACGACGCGGAGGACGCCGCCGACATTGCCGCCATAGTTGACTTTGTCATGAAGCAGTTGCGCCGCCGCCCGGCACGCGTGCGTTTCGACGCCGCGCAGGTCGAGGCCATGGTTCGCGCCGAAATAGGCTACGAGGAAAGCCTCATGGACTGATTATGCGTATTTCCTGTCTCTCCCGCCTGCTTATTCTTGTCATGACTCTTGTCGTGGCTCCCTGCCTTTGGGCCGAGGCGCCGGGCGACGCCGCCGACGAAGCCCTCGACATCGAGACCGTCATGTCGACGCCCGCCGTACCGGCCAAGCACAACGCCCTTGTGGCGTCGGCCATGGGCAACCTCATGCGTACTTTCAAGCAGGCCGGCTTCAACGCTCAGAGCCTGCGCTCGGGCGAGGTCGTCACCGTCACCATTCCCGCATCGAGCCTTTTCGTAGCCAATGCGCGCGAGCTCAAGGGCACGGGCCGCGGTCTGCTGAGCCGACTCATACCCTATGTGAAGCGCACCGACAACTATAAGATTGTGATAGCCGTCCACTCCGACGATACCGGCGACGAGGAGTATGCCTACGAGCTCACCGAGGCCCGCGCCGAGGCTGTCGATGCTTACTTTGCATCGGCACTGGCTCTCGACGCCACGCCTTTTGCCGTCTTCGGCCTCGGTGCCGACGAGCCCGTAGCCTCCAACAGCGGCATGGACAACCGCGCGCGCAACCGCCGTGTGGAAATTTCCTTCGTGCCCACGCAGCAATATATCGACAAACTACGCAAGAAATGATGCCTACCGACAACAGCTACGGCGACCGACAGCGCCGCAACGCCCCGCAGCAGCCCGTGCCCGATGTGGCCGGGCGGCTGGTGCCACGCGCCACCGACTTCGAGGCCTCGGTGCTCGGAGCGCTGATGCTCGAGAAGGACGCGTTCTCGCAGGTGTGCGACCTCCTCTCGCCCGAAAGCTTCTACGAGCCGCGCCATGCCGTGATATACAACGCCATCCAGATGCTCGGCCTGAAGCAGGAACCAATCGACCTCATGACGGTTACGCAGAGCCTGCGCCGCACCGGCGACCTCGAGAAGGTGGGCGGTGCCGCATATATCGCCAACCTCTCGGGCAACGTGGTGTCGGCGGCGCATATCGAGTTCCATGCACGCATCGTGGCGCAGAAATACCTCGCACGCCAGCTCATAGGCTTCGCCACCAACATTGAGAACGGGGCCTTCGACGAGAGCAACGACATCGACGACCTTCTCCAAGAAGCCGAGAGTCGCCTCTTTGAGATTTCGCAGCGAAACCTCAAGCGCGAGGTCATGCAAATCGACCCCATCATCCAGCTGTCGCTCGACAAGATTAAGGCCGCCAGCACGCGCAACGACGGCATAAGCGGCATCGCCACGGGCTTCCCTGCGCTCGACAAGATAACCTCCGGCTGGCAAAACTCCGACCTTATCATCATCGCCGCGCGCCCGGCCATGGGCAAGACGGCATTCGTGCTCTCCATGGCTCTCAACGTGGCCATGCACAACGACCCCGTGGCTGTCTTCTCGCTCGAAATGAGCAATGTGCAGCTCGTGAACCGTCTGATATCAAATGCCTGCGAGATGCCGGGCGACAAAATCAAGAGCGGCAAGCTCTCCGACGCCGAATGGGTGATGATGATGAACCGCCTGCAGCGTCTGCAAGGTCTCCCGCTTTATGTCGACGATACATCGGGCCTGTCGATGCTCGAGCTCCGCACCAAAGCACGCCGTCTGGTGCGCGAGCACGACATCAAGCTCATCGTAATCGACTATCTCCAGCTCATGACTGCCGGCGTGAAGCTTGGCTCGCGCGAGCAGGAGGTGAGCACCATATCGCGCTCGCTCAAAGAGTTGGCAAAGGAACTCAACATCCCCATCATCGCTCTGTCGCAGCTCAACCGTAAGGTGGAAGACCGAGGCAACAAGGACAAGCGCCCGCAGCTCTCCGACCTCCGCGAGTCGGGCGCCATCGAGCAGGACGCCGACATCGTGTGCTTCATCCACCGCCCGGAGTACTACACCAAGTCGGCAACCGACGAGGCCGGCAACAACATCGTGGGCAAGGTGGAATTTATCATCGCAAAGCACCGAAGCGGTGCCGTCGACGACGTCAATATGTTCTTCCGCAAGGAGTTTGTGCGCTTCGAGAACTGGGACGAGACCACACAGAGCCAGTACGGTTCGGTTTCGGCCATCGACAACGAGGCCAATGCCGCCACTGCCGTAGCTCCTGCCAATCCCGAGCAGGCCGCCGCCGACACCGCCGCCCTCGGTCTGGGGCCAAACGCCGCCTTCATGAGCGACGAAACCGAACAGTTTTGACATTAATACATTAAGCACCGTGCCGTATGGCTAAAAAACAATTTTTCCGCTCTCTCCCCAAAGGAGGATTCTCGCTCTATTGGATACTCCTGGCCTATCTTGTGGCCGGATATTTCTACCCCGTGGTGGGTTTCCTGGCAATCATATGCATGATAGCGCCTGTGGCCTTCGCCGTGAAGAAGGGCCGCTGGTGGTGTGGCAACGCATGCCCCCGTGGCAGCCTCTACGACAAGATATTGGCAAAATACTCGCCGCACAGGCCAATACCGGCCTTCGTGCGCACACGCGGGTTCCGAACGTTCATGGTGTTGTTCATATTCACCATGTTCGGCGTGCAGATGTACCGTGCGTGGCCCGACTGGGGCGCCATGGGCCGTGTGTTCTGGACTATCATCCTCATAACCACCATAGTGGGTGTCGCGCTGTCGTTTGTCTACGCACCTCGTACGTGGTGCTCCTTCTGCCCCATGGGCACGCTGTCGTCGTGGGCGTCGCCGCGCTCGGGGCGTATACCCGTGGGCTATCGCCGCGTGGTAGTGTCGGAGCGCTGCACCACCAAGTGCCGCCTGTGCTCTGCCGTGTGCCCCATGCAGCTCAAACCCTACGAGAGCCGTGCCGTCGCCGAAGGCTTCCTTCATCCCGATTGTCTCAAATGCTCCCAATGCGTGGCCGGCTGCCCTCTCAAAGTACCCGCCCTCACTCCCGTCACTCCCGCAAATGCAGCCGTCGCCCGGGAGTAAGCGCCGGGCGTGAAGTTCTCTACCGCATAAAAAAATCTGCACACCGACACCGCCGGCGTGCAGATTTTTTGTGGGGGAGGGGATTATTCCTGAGCGGGTTCCTCGGTGGCTGCCACTTCGGCGCCCGAAGCGTTATTGAGGGCCGATACCATCGTGCGGAACTCGTCGAGGCTTACGGTCTTCTCGTTGAGCTTCACCGAGTTGTGGATAGCGCTCATGAGCTTTGCGTTGTAGGCCTGACGGGCTATCTGCTGGCGCTGGTTCTTGTCGTTGAGAAGGTTTTCGGCAAGATAGTCGGCCATCTGCTCTGCCATGTGGCCCATGCCGTAGCTGAAGAGCTGCTCCACGGCCACGTTGTGGGCGAAGGCCTTGAGGTCGTCTTCGGTGAGCTTCACGCCGAGCACGTCGGCAGCCTTGCTCTCGATGATTTCCCACTTGATGCCCGGAACGGCGTTGTCGAGGGCTGCGGGCACGTCTTCTTCCTTGATTTCGCTGGTGCGGGCCATGAACTTGCGCAGGAAGTCGAGGGGCAGCTCCATCTTGGTGCCGTAGGTTTCCATGAGGTAGTCTTCGGCCATGCGGGTGAAGAGCTGGCGGCTGTTGGGCTGGAGGGCCTGGGCTATCATTTCGCTCACTTTCTGGCGGAATTCTTCTTCATTGTGCACGGTGTCGGCGCCGAATACCTTGTCGTAGAACTCCTGGCCGATTTCGGCGGCTTTGTGCACTATGAATTCCTTGATGGTGAAGGCGAAGTTCGAGCGGGCATCTTCCACGCGGTCGCGGTCGATATGGAGCATCGACGCTACTTCTGCCTCATTGCCGTCGCAGGTGTCGAAGGGGTTGAAAACAACCACGTCGCCAACCTTGGTGCCTTCGAACTTCTTGGCTTCGTCGGCCGACTTGAAGTGGAACGGTGCCACGATGCCTTCCTCAACCTGAATGCCGCCTTCGAGCACATTGCCCTCGGCGTCGAGCTGCTTGATTTCGCCCTTCACGAGAGCGCGCTCGGCGTATTCGGTGGCGGGTTCCTGAGTTCCGGCCTGGTTGAGCATGTTCTGAATCTGCTCGTTGATCATCTCGTCGGTTACGGCGATGTTGTAGAAGTCGAGTTCTACCGAGTCGTCGAACTTCATGTCGAGTGCCGGAGCGAAGCCCACCTCATAGCGGAAGGTGAAGTCGGTGTTGTCGAGGCTCATTTCCTCGCTTACTACCGGCAGGGGCTGGCCCAGGATGTCGAGCTGGTTGTCCTGGATATATTTTATGGCTGCGTCGGAGGCAATGTCGTTGAGCACGCCGGCCTTCACTTCCTTGCCGAAGCGCTTGCGGAGCTGCGACATTTCCACGTGGCCCTTGCGGAAACCGGGAATCTGGCGCTTCTGGCCTATCTCTTTGAGTTCTTTGGTGACACGGTCGGCGTAGTCGGCTTCTACGAGATTTACCACAATCTCGCCTTCGAGTTCGCCTTTCTTTTCGAGTGTTACTTCCATTAGTTATGATAGTTATTTGGTGATTCAAATCGGTTGTAAAACGCCCGGACGGGCATTTGGGATGCAAAATTAACATTTAAATTTATATAAATCAACCTCCGCCCCTC
>CABRZA010000029.1 GCA_902475285.1 uncultured Porphyromonadaceae bacterium | reverse complement strand
AAGCCTGTACCTGTTGCTCGTTCTTCCCATAGAGGCTCTCGCATTGCCCAACTCAGTAGAACGAGCAACGCCGAAGCCTCACGCTGTATGATGCATGGATAGACTACTCTCGTAGTCCACCACGAATAATCATACCTGAGACATCTACCGTTGCTACACTCTTGACTGAGTTTAGAATTTGCGAGATTCCTATGGGTCAAGAATTAGCGTAAGTAAACGCTTTTATTATGTCTTGCCCCGGCAAGTGCCGCGGCTATGTCTGCATCCCGCCCCCGAGCCCATATCGGGCTTCGGCGAACGATATGCGTGGCAAAGTTATTGACAATTTCGGTTATTTGCAATAGAAAATGCAAAAATTATTCAAAAAAATGGAATGGGGGCGATAAAGAGACGTGGGGATTATATAACTCCTTTGGGTGTGGGCGATGGGAGACTGGATTTGCGTGGTGGAGCTGAAGCTCCACGCTTGGACAAATTCTATACTTGGACAGGATACACGCTCGGGGGCGCCATATGCTGGGCCATGCTCCACGCTTGGACGAATAGAGGGATGGGCGTGGGGCTATTGGAGGTATTTTTGGGTGAGGGAGGTGAAGGCGGGGGTGGTTTTGAAGGAGGCGAGCCAGGTGTTGAGGGAGTCGAGGAGGACGCTGTCGCCGGGGGCTACGGCCCAGCACTGGAAGTGGCTGAGGGATACGGGGGTGGATATGGATAGGCCGGGATAGTCGGCGGCGATGCGTCGGGCGGCGGCTTCGGAGACGACGGCGCGGGGTATGAGGCCTTTGGCGGTGAGCATGGCGAGATTTTCGGCGGACTGGCCGGGGATAGTGGCGAGGTGTATGCTGTCGCCGAGTTCGCTTGACATGTTGAGGATGCGTGTGCGGAAGGGTGAGCCTTCGACGATCCATACGGTGTCGCCGCGGAGCTGTTCGGCGGAGGCGACGTAGGCATCGGAGGTGCTGTCGGCGTACTGGACGAGTACCTGGCGGTCGATATATACGGGGTCGGTGACGGGGAAGTAGCTTTTGAGGGTGCGGGTGGAGGGCATGGATGCTACGAGGAGGTCGTAGTCGCCTTCGTTGAGGCGCTCGAAGGCTTCGGCGAGCTGTCCGACGGGGTGGAAGACCATGTCGACGCCGTGGCGCCGGCCGATGACGCGGAGGATTTCGTAGTCGAAGCCGGCGGCGGTGTCGTTGCGGAAGTTATATGTGAGGGGGCCCATTTCGATTGCTACGGCGAGGGTGTCGCCGCGGGGGCGTCGGTAGGTGTCGGCGAGTGTGCTTTTGCCTCCTTCATGGCGGCGGTAAATGCCGATGGCGGCGAGTATCACCACGGCCAGGATGATTATGACGGGGAGTCGGCCGCCGAGTTTCTTGGTGTTCATATTGGATGTATTTATAGATAAGTAACTCTTAAAATTTAGTTTATATTATAGTTTTAGTAACTCGCAGTGTCGGGCTGCGATGTAATTTTCGTCTTTTGGCTGCTTTTTGTCCTCATCATCAGGGTTGTAGCTCGCTACAGCCCCTCTTCTTCGGGCAAAAATCAATCCAAAATCCTTCAAATTCCATTCGCATCTAAATTTTGCGAGTTACTTATAAACGCGCGGGGCAAGTGGATGGTTGCCGTCGGGCCGGAAGGGTTTGGCGCGGCGGCGAATTTGTTGTAATTTTGCGGTATGAATATTTGGATAGGTATACTTTGTGTTTTCGGCGGGAGCGGACTGGGTGGCGTGCTGCGCTACCTGTCGGGGCTCGGGCTGTCGGCTGTGTGGCCCGGCGACAAGGAGTGGGCTTTGCCTTGGAACACTCTTCTGGTGAACATTGCGGGCTGCTTTATAATAGGAGCTGTATACGGGGCGTGCAACGCGCCGTGGCTTAACCCGCAGTTGCGGACGGCTCTTACGGCCGGCTTCTGCGGGGGATTGACGACGTTTTCGACGTTCGGCTACGAGACTTTCGCAATGGTTGCCGACGGGCGGGTGTGGGCAGCGGCGGGATATACGGCTCTGTCGGTAGCGGCCGGCGTTATAGCCTCATGGATAGGGTACAGCGTGAGCCGTTAGGAGCAAAAAAATGCGGAAAAGAGAAAAATTTTGGCGTAATAATTGGCAGTAAAAGAAATTTTTTGTAATTTTGCCCCGCTAAACTCAGCAGAATATACAAAACAAACTCAAAATATGATCATCGTACAAGTAAAAGAAGGCGAGCAAATCGAAAGAGCGCTCAAAAAATTCAAACGTAAATTTGAAAAAACCGGTATCGTAAAGGAACTTCGTCGTCGTCAGGCTTTCCAGAAGCCTTCGGTAACCAACCGCAAGAAGATGATGAAGGCCGTATACGTGCAGCAGCTCCGCTCGATGGAGGATTAATCCTCGGCTCCGCGTGTGGCGCCACTGCGCCACGGCCCACTTTTTCTTAGAAGCATCAGCCCGCCCCAAAAAGCGGGCTTTGGGTGTTTGAGGGGTGAGGAAATGGGGGCTTGCTAAAGCTCGCCGCCGGGACAAAAAAGCTACGCAGAGATTACCATCGCCTGAGCGAGGGTGTTGCAAAACTGTAGTTTTTAGAATGTTCAGCCTAAGCGGGCGCAATGTATTGCGCCCCTACTCGTTGCTAATCAGTACTTTGAATGGCGAGCCGAGAATAACTTCTGCACAATTTTGAGTTTTGCAACACCCTCCTACTTTTACCTCTGAAAATCAGCATATTGTCCCTGAGTTAGTGACATTGCAATATATTGCGCCCCTACCATCGGTGGCGGAATAGCTGATGAAGATGCGAGGGGCTTTGACGTTTTTTAGGAGGGGAGGTTTTTATATTCGGGGCTTATTGAGTAATTTTGTAGTCGAAAAGCAGCCCATTATTTTGGATTGTGCAGCCCGGACGAGCGGGCTAATACCCACTCGGCTAAAAATGCCGCCGCTACGCGGCTTGCGTGCTTTTTATATGGTTTACACGGGCTTACGCCCGTGCCTACAAAAATATCGCCGCCATGCGGCTTTATGGCCGGCTTCCGGTCGTCCTATTTTAATCGAATGGTATCGCTACCGCACTGCCAATCAATAAAATATAGTGGGCGTTTCTTTGGTTTGAGTTAAAACACGACATGATGAAAAGGATTTTTAGTATACTTTTGGCTCTTGTTGCCGTGGCGGTGTGCGCTGCGGCACAGGGGGCGCCGGTGAAATGGCGCACTTTCATCCGCCCGACGGATGCCGAACACGGCACAGTGGTTTTCCGTGCCATCATTGAGCCCGGGTGGCATCTCTACGCCATGGAGCTGCCCGACAACGGGCCTAAGCCTACGACGTTCGACCTCTCGGGGTCGACGGGGATAGAGTTCACCGGCAAGGTGACCCCCTCGCGCGCGGCCATCGAGGCGGTCGACCCGCTTTTCGACGCCCGTCTGGGTTGGTGGGACAGCAAGGTAGAGTTCACGGTGCCTTTCCGCGTGACCGACGCGGCGAAGGCGACGCTCAAATGTACCATCAACTACATGAGCTGCGACGGGACGACATGCCGTCCGCCGTCGCGCGAAAACATATCGACACCCGTGAAACTTAAACCGGCAGCGAAATGAAAAAGATACTTTACAGCCTACTGCTACTTGTAGCCCTGTGCACAACCTTCGCGGCACGCGGCGCCGAAGCCGTGACCTGGACTGCGACGCTCGACAGCGTGAGCGCGACGGGCGCCACCGTGCGGGTGGAAGGCACTATCGCCGAGGGCTACCACCTCTACGGCTTCGAGCTTCCCGACGGCGACTACATGCCGCCTGCCACGAAGCTGAGCCTTACCCTCCCCGAGGGCGTGACTGCCGATGAGGCGACAACGCAGGGCGACGTGGCCGTGCACCACGACTCGTCGCTCGACCTGGACCTTCCGTGGCTCACGGGCAAGGCCGTGCTGACGGCGCGGATATCGTTTGCCGAAGGCACACAGGGCACCGTGAAGGGTCGCGTGGACTATATGCCGTGCACCGAGAGCTCGTGCACGCCGCCGGCGCACTACGACTTCGAGCTTGCGCTGCCTGCGGGCGCGGGGGCAGCGGCTGCTGCAAATGCCTCAACCGCAGCAGCCTCCCCAGCCCTCACGGCACAGCAGGCCGAGTGGTGGGCGCCGGTCGACGTAGCCACCGACCATGCGGCGCAGTCGTACTGGATGATATTCATCCTCGGTTTCTTAGGCGGCCTTGTGGCGCTGATGACGCCGTGCGTGTGGCCGATGATACCCATGACGGTGAGCTTCTTCCTGAAAAAGGGCAAGAGCCGCCGTCGCTCGATAAGCGACGCGATAATCTACTCGGCGAGCATCATAGTGATATTCCTTGTGCTGGGCATTCTGCTCACACTCATCGCCGGCCCGGGCAAGCTCAACGAGATAGCCACCGGGGCGGTGTTCAACCTCATCTTCTTCGCGCTCCTTGTGGTGTTCGCCATCTCGTTCTTCGGGGCGTTCGAAATCACACTGCCGTCGCGGTGGTCGACCGCAGTCGACGCCAAGGCCGAAAGTACCACCGGCCTGCTGAGCATCTTCTTCATGGCCTTCACGCTGGTGTTGGTGTCGTTCTCGTGCACGGGCCCCATCATAGGCACGTTGCTTGTGGAGGCATTCAGCGAGAGCAACCTCATGGGCCCGCTGCTGGGCATGGGCGGCTTCGCGCTTGGTCTGGCACTGCCCTTCGGGCTGTTCGCCTTCTTCCCCGGTATGCTCAAAGAGCTTCCGCGGTCGGGCAGCTGGCTCAACACCGTGAAGGTAGTGCTCGGCTTCGTGGAGCTGATACTGTCGCTTAAATTCCTCTCGGTGGCCGATCTGGCCTACGGCTGGCACATACTCGACCGCGAGGTGTTCCTGTCGATATGGATAGTGCTCTTCATCCTGCTGGGCCTCTACCTGTTGGGCAAGCTGCGGTTCAGCCACGACGAGCCGCAGGAGCACACGTCGGTGGGCCGCTTCTTCATGGCCACGGCATCGCTTGCCTTCGCCGTCTACCTCGTGCCGGGCCTGTGGGGCGCACCGCTGAAGGCCGTCAGCGCCTTCGCACCGCCGCTCTACACGCAGGACTTCAACCTCTACGGAGGGAAGATCGAGGAATTCGACGACTACGACGCCGGCATGGCCTACGCCGCCGAACAGCACAAGCCCGTACTGCTCGACTTCTCGGGTTACGCCTGCGTGAACTGCCGCAAGATGGAAGGCGCGGTGTTCGACACGCCGACCGTAAAAGGCATCATATCGGACCATTATGTAATGATACGTCTGATGGTCGACGACAAGACGGAGCTCGCCGTGCCCATGACCGTGGAAGAAAACGGGCGCAGCGTGACGCTCGAAACCGTGGGCGAGAAATGGGCGTATCTGCAACGTCACAAATTCGGAATCAACTCACAACCATACTACATTCTTCTCGACAACAAGGGCAAGCCCCTGGGGGCACCGCGTGTGTACGACGAGGACGTGGCCGCCTTCACCGCCTGGCTCGAAGAGGGTGTAACTCAATATAATAAGTAATGGCATCGCAAAAATATCTCGACGCCCTCGGGCGCATCATCGACACCCTCGACATCCTTCGCGTGAAGTGCCCGTGGGACGCCAAACAGACCAACGAAAGCCTCCGTCCGAACACCATCGAGGAGGTATACGAACTGGCACAGGCTCTCATGGACGACGACAGCGCCGAAATAAAGAAAGAGCTCGGCGACGTGCTTCTGCACGTGCTTTTCTACGCCAAGATAGCCGACGAGCAGGGGCGGTTCGACATAGCCGACGTGGCCGACGCGCTCAACGCCAAACTCATCTACCGGCATCCGCACGTGTTCGGCACGGTTCAGGCCGACACGTCGGAGCAGGTGGTGCAGAACTGGGAGCAGCTCAAACTCAAAGAGAAGGGCGGCAACCGCTCGGTTCTCGCCGGCGTGCCGCGCGCCCTTCCGGCACTCGTTAAGGCCTTCCGCATTCAGGAGAAGGCCGCCAACGTGGGCTTCGACTGGGAGACTCCTGAGCAGGTGTGGGACAAGGTGGCCGAGGAGACAGGCGAGGTGCACCAGGCCATAGCCGGAGGCAATCAGGACGAGATAGAGGCCGAATTCGGCGACCTGTTTTTCAGCCTGGTCAACGCCGCGCGCCTCTACGGCGTGAACCCCGTGAACGCTCTTGAGCGCACCAACCGCAAGTTCATCGCGCGCTTCAATGCCATGGAGGCGGACGTCAAGGCCGAGGGGCGCAACATCAACGAGCTCAGCCTCGCCGAACTCGACACGCTGTGGAACCGCGCCAAGGGCGCCGAGAACGACAGGAGCGAGGCCGATCGATGAAGGTCTGCATCACCGAGAAACCCAGCGTGGCGCGCGACATTGCATCGATACTCGGTGCCAACGAGCGCCATGACGGCTATTACGAAGGTTCGGGCTACCGCGTGACCTGGACCTTCGGCCATCTGTGCTGCCTTCTCGAACCCCACGACTACAACCCCAAGTGGAAGCGGTGGGCGCTGTCGGAGCTGCCGATGTTGCCCGAGAAGTACGACATCAAGCTCATCGACGACACCGGCTACAAGCACCAGTTCGAGGTCATATCATCGCTCATAGCCCAGGCCGACGAGGTGATAAACTGCGGCGATGCCGGGCAGGAGGGCGAGCTTATACAGCGTTGGGTGATGAAAAAGGCATCAACAAGCTGCCCCGTGCAGCGCCTGTGGATATCGTCGCTCACCGACGAGGCCATACGCGAGGGCTTCGGCAACCTGCGCCCGCAGGCCGACTTCGACCGACTGTTCTACGCCGGCCTGTCGCGCGCCATAGGCGACTGGATACTCGGCATGAACGCCACGCGGCTCTACACGCTGCGCTACGGCGGACGGGGGCAGGTGCTGTCGATAGGTCGCGTGCAGACGCCCACGCTGGCGCTGATAGTACGGCGTCAGGCCGAAATAGAGAATTTCGTGCCGAAGGACTCGTGGGAGCTCCACACCACCTACCGCGACGTGAACTTCACCTACACCGGCGACCGCTACGAGACCGAGGCCGCCTGCGAGGGCGCCGTGGCCGAGATAGCGCCGCTGCCGTTCACCGTCAAGTCGGTGACTAAGAAAAGCGGACGCGAATCGGCTCCGAGGCTCTTCGACCTCACGTCGCTGCAAGTGGAGTGCAACCGCCGCTTCGGGTGGACCGCCGACCTGACGCTTCGCCTCATACAGAGCCTCTACGAGAAGAAGCTCACGACGTATCCGCGCGTCGACACCACCTACCTCTCGGAGGACATCCACGCCAAGATAGCGCCGACGCTGCAAAAGATGACGCCCTACGCGCAGCTCACGGCGCCCGTGCTTGCACATTCCATACCGAAGAGCAAAAAAATCTTCGACAACGCCAAGGTTACCGACCACCACGCCATCATCCCCACGGGGGTGTATCCGAGCGGCCTGGAAGCCGACGAGAAGAAGCTATATCACCTCATAGCCCTGCGGTTCATTGCCGCCTTCTATCCCGACTGCCGTTTCGAGAGCACCACGGTGCTGGGCGAGGCGGGGAAATATGAGTTCAAGGCCACCGGCAAGGTCATTACCGACGCCGGCTGGCGCGCGCTCTACACCAACGAACGCGGCGCCACTGCCGACGACGAGAGCGACAATGCCGTGCTTCCCGTCTTCACCGAGGGTGAGAGCGGGCCGCACACGCCGTTCTCGGCGAAGAAGACGTCGCAGCCGCCGAAGGCCTACACCGAGGGCACGCTGCTGCGCGCCATGGAGACGGCGGGCCGCACCGTCGATTCCGAGGAGCTTCGCGAGGCGATGAAAGACAACGGCATAGGTCGCCCGTCGACGCGCGCCGCCATCATCGAGACACTCCACAAGCGCGGCTACATACGCCGCGAGGGCAAGAAACTCGTGGCCACGCAGGCCGGTATCGACCTCATTGCCACCATCAACGAGGAACTGCTCAAATCGGCCAAGCTGACGGGCCTGTGGGAGAACAAGCTGCGGCGCATAGAGAGCGGCGACTACTCTCCGGCGGCCTTCGTGAGCGAGATTTCGCAGATGGTGCGCCAGATAGTGGTGAACGTGCTCAGCGACAACAGCACCACGCGCATCGCCGCACAACCCTCCTCCCCCGCTCCGAAGGGCAAGGGCAAAGCGGCGGCTGCCGACGGCGCGCCGGCAAAGCCAAAGGCGCCGCGCATAACGCGTCTGGAGCAGGTGTCATGCCCCGTGTGCGGCCAGGGCCATCTCGTGAAAGGGCGCACGGCTTTCGGGTGCAGCCGCTATGCCGAAGGGTGCGGCTTCCGCCTGCCTTTCGAGCAGTGCGCGGCCGACACCAAGCCCACGGCAATCAACAAACTTATAAACAAACGGAAATGAGCACAGCGCTGCAATGGGTAATAGTAGCCGTCGTCGTGGCGGCGGCGATACTCGGTATCCTCCGAATCTTCCGGCGCTCGCGTTGCTCGGGGTGCGACAGCAACACGTGCCCCATACGCCGCCGCAACCGCCGATGAAAGGCCGCTATGCCCCGTCGCCCACGGGGCGCATGCATCTGGGAAACGCCTTCTCGGCGCTTGTTTCGTGGCTGTCGGCACGCCGTGCCGGCGGCCGGTGGGTGCTCCGCATCGAGGATCTCGACCCGCAGCGCTCGCGCCGCGAGTATGCCCTTCAATTGCAGGACGACCTTCACTGGCTCGGGCTGGACTGGGACGAGGGAGGCGTCGACGCCGACGGCCCGGCGGCCCCTTACAGCCAGAGCCTGCGCGGCGACATCTACGCGGCCGCTCTCGAACGGCTGCGCGACACCGGCCTACTCTACCCCTGCTTCTGCACACGCGCCGACATCATGGCCACGCAAGCGCCGCACCAGAGCGACGGGCGTGTGGTGTATGCCGGCACATGCCGTCCGCCGCTGCCGTGCCGCGATTTTCCCGAGCGGCGGCACGCGCTGCGCATAGCCGTGGACGACGCAGTCATATCGTTTACCGACAAGGTGTTCGGGCCACAGAGCGTGAACCTCGCCGAGCACTGCGGCGACTTTGTGGTTCGCCGTGCCGACGGGGCGTGGGCCTATCAGCTCGCCGTAGTAGTCGACGACGCTGCCATGGGAGTGACGGAGGTGGTGCGCGGCAGCGACCTGCTGCTGTCATCGGCACAGCAGATATATCTCTACCGGCTGCTCGGGCTGGATGTACCGCAATTTTTCCACGTGCCTTTGATATGCAACCGCGAGGGGCGGCGTCTGAGCAAGCGCGACGGCGACGTCGACTTCGGCGCGTTGCGCGCCCGCCATACCCCCGAGGAAGTGGTCGGGCTGCTGGGGTATCTCGCGGGACTCATACCCAAGGCGGAGCCTATGACTGCGGCGCAACTGGTGCCGCTGTTTGCAAGCGACAAGATTCCGCGACAGAACAGCATAATCCTGCCATAACGACAAATGCCCCTCTCGAGGGGCATTTGTTATAATGTACTGCGACGGCAGCCCGGGTCAGTTGCCGAGGGTAAGGCGCGAGAAGGTGAGGCTTACCTTGGCGTCGGAGAGGCGCACAAAACCTACTGCGGGATAGCCGATGTAGGGCTGGACGTCGGTCACTACCTGACGCGAGGAAGAGTAATAATAGCCCGAGTTTACGACAGCCTCGAAAGTGACGTTGACAGGCACGAGGTCGAAGGTGTAGTCGTCGGGGGTGATTTCGTCGCGGTCGAGCATTTCCAAAAGATAGTCGCGCATACCAGTGAAGGCATATTCGCCGGTGGCCGAGCTGTAGGCGGCGTAGAAGGTGGTTTTGTTGTCGGGCAGCTTGTTCTTGGCGAAGAATTCGTCGCGGTCCTTGCTCAGCACCATCAGAAGGAATGGCGGTGGGGTGACGTTCACGGGTGTTTCGGCGGTAATGCTGTCGACGGGGATCGACATATGCAATCCATTCAGCACGGCCTGCGCCCCTGCTTTGGCACGGTAGGTGTCGATAACGGCTGTGAGCGGGAAAGTGATTTCCATTTCCGTACCGGCCGGAGCTATGAGGATATTCTCACCGGCGTCGAGACGCGAGCGCAGGGAGGCATCCATGGTGTAGGTGAGGTTGTTGTTGCTTATCACCTCGGGGGTGGCAAGCATATACTGCTGTATGGCGTCGATGGTATCGTTCTTCTCCTCGCCCTCCACAATCTTGCGGAAATTGAATGCGATACCGGCCGCAGAGAGCGTGGTGAGGCGTCCGCTGCCGAAAGAGGAGCGGATATATACGCCGGGGAATACGTTTTCGGCAAAGACGCGCCCGTCGGCAAAATCGGCGGGATTGTCGGTGAAGGCGTTGAACACATGCTTGCCGAGCTCGAGGGGGAGCTTGACGGCTATAAGTCCGTAGGAGAGTTGGGCAGCAGTCTTGTTGTCGAGCGTGGAAGTATTGTAGATGCGCGACGCCAGGGCTTGGGTGCGGTAGTAGCCCGCGGGGTTGAAGTCGGATGAGATGTCGGAGGGGAGGAGCTTGTCGAGGGCATATATTTCCACGCCCATCGGAGCGAGGGAGTCGCCGAGGTATGCTCCTCGGCTATAAGTGAGGTTGAGGAAGACGGAGTCGATGTTCTCAACGGAGAAATTGGCGGTGTCGAGCACCGTTGAAGGCAAGAACTGGGTGACGACGTTGCTTGAGAGGGTTCCGTAGCCGGGAATGGTGATGTTGCCTATTATCTGCGAGCTCGTCTTTGGACGGATGGCATCGTTGACAGAGGTTGTGCCCGTAACGACAAAGGAGGAATCGACGACAATCTCGACACTGTCGCCGGTGAGCGACGAACCGATGGTCGACACTGTGTCGTCGCAACCCATCACCGCAACGGCGGCGAGAGCTACGGGCAGAATATGGAGGGAATGGAATTTCATTGAATATGATGAAGGGCAGACTGTGAGCCGCAGCCGGCGGTCAGAGCGACTTGTAGAATTCGTTATATGCGTCGGGGCCTTCCTTCGCCTGTTCATAGGCCATGAAAGGCTTGCCTGTGGCGCGGGCATACTCAACGAGCTCGGCGGGGACGTCGTCGGAGGCTTCGACTATTGCATCGGCATAATCGATGGCAAACTTGTTGAGCGTCAGGTAGTCGATAGTACCGGCCTCGGAGAGCGTGCGGAGCTGCTCGGGAGCGAACTCGTCCTGGATGAGTTTCTCGGGGAGGCGGCTGTCGAGGGTGCCGGCAGCATGCTGCCCGAACAGAGCATACACGACCTTCGACTGGCGGAAGGCGGGATCGTCGGCATAGTAAGTCTTGACGTAGGCGGGTACGGCTGCGGTGAGCCAGCCAGTGCATTGCACCACCGTGGGCTCCCAGCGGAGCTTGCGGACGGTTTCAATGACACCCCGGGCGAAGAATATGGAGCGCTCGTCGTCGTCGGGGAACGACAGGGCGGCGAGGTCGCGCTCGTCGAAGTAGTCGTCGTTGTCGATGAAATAGACCTGCAGGCGCGCGGGCTGGAGCGTGGCCACCTTTATGATGAGGGGGTGGTCGGTGTCGTCGATTATGATGTTGAGACCCGACAGACGTATCACCTCGTGGAGCTGGTTACGACGTTCGTTGATGGCTGTGTACTTGGGCATGAACGTACGCACTTCGGCGCCGTGCTCCTGGGCGCTTTCGGCGAGCGATTTGGTGTATATGCCCAGCGGCGTGCCAGGCAGATAAGGGTCGATTTCCTGAGAGATATAAAGTACTTTTTTAACGTCCATTCTCGAAAGCTGTAAGAGGTAGAGATGTTGTCGGTATATTTTTCGTGGCAAAGTTACGAAAAAAATACCGAAAAGCCGCGAGGGGAGGCCTTCTGTTGACGTTTTTTCACCTTTGGGAAGCCGACGGCGCTATACCGGGTCGACGTCGTAGTGCACCGAAAGCGAGCGCATGGTGGGATCGGATGCCAGACGCACATACTCCGCGCGAAGGAACTCCTTGACTTTACGAAGCGAGAAACCGGTTTCGAGCTTTAGCATTATCTGCCTGATATACAGCATCTGCACGCGTGCCACGGGCGGTTCTTTCGGGCCGCTCACACGCTGACCGAAGGCATTGCGCAGCGACGCCGCCAGGCGCGAGGCGCTGTCGGCGGCCACCGAGGCCGAGCGGTGCTTCACATAGATGTTGATTATTCGCGTGAAGGGCGGATAGTTGAACGCGCGGCGCTCGGCGAGCTCGTGCTCGTAGAAACCCTTGTAGTCGTGCGCGGCGGCGAAGTGCAGCAGGATATGCGAGGGGTCGTAGGTCTGGACGAGCACGCGCCCCTTGCCGTCGCGGCGACCGGCGCGGCCGGCCACCTGCTCTATCATGTTGAAGGCACGCTCGGCCGAACGGAAGTCGGGGAAGTTGACGAGCATGTCGGCGTTGAGCACGCCCACCACCTCCACGGCGCCGAAGTCGAGGCCTTTCGTCACCATCTGGGTGCCCACGAGAATGTCGGCCTTGTGCTGCGAGAAGTCGTCGATTATGCGGCTGTAACCGTCCTTGTTGCGGGTGGTGTCGAGGTCCATTCGGAGCACGCGGCGACCGTCGAAAGCCTCGGCCACCTCCTCTTCGAGGCGCTCGGTGCCCCAGCCCACGATTTCGATGGCCGGTTCCTTGCACTCGGGACATACCTGCGGCACGGGGTATGCGGCGCCGCAGTAGTGGCACTCCAGGCGGTTGGAGTGCTTGTGGTAGGTGAGCGACACGTCGCAGAAGTCGCACTTGGGCGTGAAGGCGCACATCGAGCAACGCGCCAGCGGAGAGTATCCTCGGCGGTTGTGGAAGAGTATCACCTGCTTTCCGGCGGCCACGGCGGCCGACGATACCTCGACCAGGCGCCGCGAGAGGTAGCCGTCGACGGCCTTTCGGCGCCGTTCGGCCTTCATGTCGACGATTTCGACAGCCGGGAGGGCCACGCCGTCGTAGCGTTCGAGGAGCTCGACGAGGCCGAAGCGCCCCTCGCGGGCCTTGTAATAGGTTTCTATCGACGGGGTGGCGCTGCCGTAGAGGGTCTTGGCGCCGAACATCGAGGCAAGCATCACGGCGGAGTCGCGGCCGTTGTAGCGCGGAGCGGGGCTGTACTGCTTGTAGCTGCTCTCGTGCTCCTCGTCGACAATCACCAGACCGAGACTGCGGAATGGCAGGAACACCGCCGAGCGCGCGCCCACCACCACCAGAGGCTCGCGCGAGGCAAGCACGCGGCGCCACATTTCCACGCGCTCGTTGTCGGAGAACTTGGAGTGGTATATGAGCACTTTCTCGCCGAAAACCTTCTGCAAGCGCGTGGTGAGCTGTGTGGTGAGGGCTATTTCGGGTACGAGGAAGAGCACGCAGCGGCCGTAGTCGAGGGTGCGGCGGATGAGGTGGATGTAAATCTCGGTCTTGCCCGAGCCGGTGACTCCGTGGAGCAGTGTGACGGCCTTCTCGGAGAAGGATTCGAGGACGGCATCGTGAGCCTTGCGCTGCGCCGGGGTGAGCACGGGCATGTCGGGAGCGACGGCGCCGACATATGAAAAGCGCGAAATCTCGCGGCCGTAGACTTCGACCAATCCCTTTTCGGCCATGGCCCTGACCACGGCGCGGGTCACGTCGGCGCGTTCGCACAGCACATCGAGGGGCACCTCGACGAGCGGACGGTCGGTGCGGTAAAACTCCGAGAGGGCCACCAGGGCCGTGAGCGCCTCCTCCTGCTTGGGCGACTTCCTTACGGCGGCAAAGGCGGTGTCGAGGGCGTCGGCCGAGCCGCGCTCCACAAGCAGCCGCACATAGGGCTTCTTCACGGCGCGGAAGCGCTCGCCAATCTTCTCCGACACGGTGAGCAGACCCTTGTCGACCAGTTGCGACACAACGGTACCGGCCTCGGCGAGCTTCATTTTCTTCTCAATGCTCTCCACAGAAGCCTGGCCTTGGGTGCGAATGAAGGCGAGGATGTCGTTCTCCGCGGGGCTGCATGCGGCGAAGGCCTCGGGATCGATGTCGGGGCCGACTTCCACACGCGTCTCGCTCTCTATTTTGAGGCCGGCGGGAAGGGCTGCCTTGAAGACCTCGCCCACGGTGCAGAGATAATACTCGGCCATCCACTCCAAGAAGCGCATCTGCTGATTGGTGACGGAAGGCTCGGTGTCGAGCAGGAGCGCCACGGGCTTGATGTCGGGGACGTCGGTCGGCTTCACGCCGCTCACCGACGCCACCACACCGGTGTAGAAACGCTTCTTGCCGAAAGGCACGGCCACACGCATGCCCGCGCGCAGCACATCGGCCATGGCCGGCGGCACGGAATAGGTGAAATTGCCTTCGAGAGGAAGCGGCAGTATTACCTGCGCGTACAGCTGTCGGTCCATGTCAATTGGCGAAATCGACCGATATACCCAGCTGGAAGCGCGACGGATTGAGCGGGTAGAAGGGCGAGGAGAAATAGTTGCTTCCGCCGAAGAGGCCTTTGTTGAAGTGCGAGTAAAGCACATAGAAGCGGGCGCGGCTGAGCTTCATGTTGGCGTAGACGTTGCAGAAGGGATAGTTGCCCATGAGGTACTCGCTCTGGTTGACCCACTGTGCCGTTGCGGGCTGGTAGGCCGGCGCGCGGTAGCGGGTGTAGTAGTCGCAGTCGACGCCGAGCTGCACTTTGAGTGTGGCTATGCGGAAGTGGAGATACAGGTTGCTGTACACCGCCAGTGCCGGCAGGGGTATGACGTCGGCGTTCGATGTGGTCTGATATGTCACGCGGTTGTCCCAGTGGAGGATGCCGAGCTTGAGGTTCTGCTCCAGCGAGAGCGAGAGCACCTGCACCGAGCCTCCGTGCTGCCGAGGCAGGCCGTCGGAGGCGAAGTAGATGTGGTTCTGGAGGTTGCTCACGGCGGCGGTGAAATGCGTGTCGGTACGACCGAGGTCGAGGCGGCCGCCGAAGCGCACGGTGCGCCGCTTGCCGAAGTCGTTGTTCCAGATAAAGTGGTTCGACATATACTGTTTGGCCAGGAAGGGCGCCGCCACATTGTCGAACGAGCCGAATGCCGTCACCTCCACGCTGTCGCGGAGGAAGGGGAAGGCCGTGGTGAGGGTACCGTTGACTTTTACGTCGCCGGCGGCATCGCCGAGGATGCCGAGCTCGCCCGTGGCGGTGTAGCGCAGCAGGGCTCCGCGCTGCTTGGTGAGCTGCGCGCCCACCCATGCCAGCTGACGCGTGGTCTTGGGGTCGATGCGACCCACGCCCTCGGGCCACGGGTCGAGCTCGAGACCGGTATGGTCGAGGGTGTCGACGGGCATGGTGTAGCTCTGCACCTCATGCGTTATGTAGGCGGCAAGGCCGAACTTGGCCCACTTGCGGAAGCCCTCGATCATCGACACACCCACAGTGTTGCTCAGGCGCCACGACGTGGTTTTGTCGCGCGTAACCGAAGGATCGAGATAGGTGTGCTCCCACAACTGGCGTCCCTGGCTCATATTTTCGTTGATGAAGATGTGCTTGTCGGCGTTGTAGCGCATAGTGTAGATGAAGGATATCATCGGTATGTAGGTGCGCACCTCGGTGGTGTCGTCGGTCCATTCGCTGTGCCAGTAGCCCACCTTGTAGCGGTGGTTCATGTAGAACTCGTCGCCCCACAGGCGGGTGTGTGCCGCCGACAGGCGCGTGGGTATCGATTTGGGGTCGATGGTGGTGACGCCGCCCTGCAACTCGGCGGGGTCGGTGATGTAGAGCATGTCGGTGATGCCGCCGTTTTCCTTGTTGAGGAGGTTGAAGTGGTTGTAATATGCCTGCATCTCGTAGCGGTCGCCTATGTATGAGCCCGAGAAGCCCCACGAGAGGTCCTTGGTGGCCTGATTGGCGTAGGAGCCCTTGGAGTAGAGATAGTCGAGCATGGCGCCCACCTGTGCCTTGGCATTGATGTTGCCCGAAAATATGCCGCGCAGACGCTCCTGGGCGGTCTCGCGGCCGCCGGCGGTGTTGAACGACAGCAGGGTCATGGGTATACGGGTGTTGTAGAAGCGCATCTTGTCGTGCGTCGGGCGCCAGTGGTCGAGGGCGTCGGCGAAGATGAAGTCGCTCATGGGGGCCCGGTGGTCGAATATCATGTTCATGCCCTCGGCGCCGAGGTTGCCGGTTGTCACCCAAGCGTCGGACACCTCGGATGGCACGCTTTGGCGGCTGTAATTGAGCATGAGGGTATCCATGTCGGCTTCCTCGCGCAACCCGAGGGGAGCGAGAAGGCGCCAGGCATATGGTTTGGGCTCTGCCTTGGGCGTCTTTGCGGGCGTAGCGTCGTCCTGCGCAGCCGCAGGCAGTACCGCCAGCAGCAGTACCGCAACCATTCGCACAAAGGCCGGAATATGGAGGTGCAGAGATTTCATTCTGCAAATATACTCAACTTATTCGGATTTCAAAAGCGCCGCTGCCAAAGCACGCGCGCAAAGTATGCCGTCGACTGCCGCCGACACTATGCCGCCGGCATAGCCGGCACCTTCGCCGCATGGATAGAGGCCGGGGGTAGAGATGTGCGCGAGAGTTTCACCGTCGCGCGGGATGCGCACGGGCGACGACGTGCGTGTCTCGTCGCCGACAACCAGGGCATCGGAGCTCATGAAACCGCGCTGCTTGGAGTTGAACACGCGGAAGCCTTCACGCAGACGGCGGCTGACGAAGTCGGGAAGAAGTTGGTCGACACGCCGGCTGACGACTCCCGGCGGGTAGGTGGAGCGTGGAAGGTCGAACGACAGGCGCCCGTCGACGAAGTCGGTCATACGCTGTGCCGGGGCACGCTGCGTCTGCTCGGCGGCCTCGAAGAAACGGCGCTCGATGTCTTCCTGGAAACGCATCATTTTGAGCGGACGGTCGGCCTCGCGCTCAGGGTCGGGGATGTCGTCGGGAAGTATCTCAACTACCATGCCGGAGTTGGAGAACTTGCCGCCGCGGTCGGCCGGCGACATGCCGTTGACCACCAGGAGGCCGGGAGCGCTTGCGGCAGGGATGATGTAACCGCCGGGACACATGCAGAAGGAGTAGACGGCACGGTCGTCGACGCGTGTGAGCATGGAATATTCCGCCGCGGGAAGATACTTGCCACGGCCCTGCGGCGAGTGGTATTGCAGGCGGTCGATGAGCTGCTGTGGGTGCTCGAGACGCACGCCCACGGCGATGCCCTTTGGCTCGAGAGCGATGCCTGCGGAAGCCAGGCCCATGTATATGTCGCGCGCAGAGTGGCCGGTGGCGAGTATCACGGGGCCGGGCCAGCGGCGGCCGTCGGAAGTCACCACGCCTTCGGCTCGGCCATCGGCAAGGATGAGGCTTTCGACACGCGTGCCGAAATGCACCTCGCCGCCGGCATCGAGAATGGTCTGCCTCATCGACTTGATGATGGCCGGCAGTTTGTCGGAACCGATGTGGGGATGGGCGTCGACGAGGATGTCGCGGCGCGCGCCGTGGCTGTGGAACACGCGCAGCACTTTGTCGACGGGACCGCGCTTGCGGCTGCGCGTGTAGAGTTTGCCGTCGGAATAAGCGCCGGCACCGCCTTCGCCGAAGCAATAGTTCGAGTCGGGGTCGACCTTGCCCTCGCGGCATATTGCCACCATGTCGCGACGGCGGCTGTCGACATCCTTTCCGCGCTCGAGCACCACCGGACGCACGCCGAGCTCGATGAGTTCGAGCGCGGCGAAAAGGCCGGCGGGGCCCGCGCCGACAACTATGGCCTGCGGCGCATGGGAAACGTCGCCGTAGACGGGTGCCTCGGGCTCTTGTTCGGGCTCGACGGCATCGACGTGGACGTGCACGCCGAGGTTGACCATCACGCGGCGCTGGCGGGCGTCGATGGAACGGCGCACGATATCGACTTTCATCACGCGGCGACGGTCGACGCCCAATGTTTTGGCGCACAACTGCGCGAGCCGTTCGGGCGTGGCAGCCGTGGCCGGGTCGGTGCGGATATCAAGAGTGTGTAGCATGACTTTCGAGTTGCCGCTGTATGCGGCGGTTCATTACGAGCATCGTTATAAGGGCCAGGCAGAAGGCAATGAAGTCGCTGGTGCACATCGATATCCACACGCCGTCGACACCGAGTTTCGCCGGCAGCCACAGCAACATGGGCACCAGGAAGATAAGTTGGCGGGTGAGCGAGAGGAATATCGACAGCTTCGGCTTGCCTATCGACTGGAAATAGTTCTGAATCACTATCTGCGAGCCCACGAGGGGATAGAAAAGGAAGAAGATGCGGAAGCCGTCGCGCGCGATGGCTATCATGCCGGCGTCGGTGGTGAACATGGCACTCACCAGGTCGGGCATAGCCTCGGTGATGACGAAGCCGACGGTAGCCACGCCCGTGGCTATCCATATGCCTCGCATGAGGGTGGCGTGCACGCGCTCCCAGATGCATGCGCCGAAGTTGTAGCCCAAGATGGGCTGCATGCCCTGCGTGATGCCGAAGATTATCATCACGAAGAACATAGAGGCGCGGTTGATTATGCCGTAGGCTCCCACGGCGAGATTGCCGTCGGCACCGGCGCTGTCGAGGAGTGCCTTGTTGATGAACACCACCACCAGACAGGCGCAGCAGTTCATCAGGAATGGCGACATGCCTATTGCGTAGACCTTGCGGATAATGCCTCCGTTGAGGCTCCAACCGTGGCGCGTGAAGTGGACTGTGCTTCGGGGATTGAAGAAGTGTACGAGCACCCACACGAAGGCCGCGGCCTGACCCAGGATTGTGGCAAGGGCGGCGCCGGCAATGCCTTTGTGGAGCACGAATATAAATATGGGCGCCAGCACCACGTTGACGGCCACCGAGAGCAGCGCCGATATCATGGCCTTGCGCGGATAGCCGGTGGCGCGCATGAGGTTGTTCAGACCGAGGAAAACGTAGGATATGGGAGTGCCGTAGAGAATGATGCGCATGAACTCGGCCGCGTAGCCCACGGTTTCGTCGGTGGCGCCGAAGAAATACAGTATGTCGTAGAGGAAGTAGAGGCCCACCGCCATGATTATCACCGAGTGTATCAGGCATAGGACGGTGACGTTGCCAACCGTGTCGGCGGCTTTGTTGTAGTTGCGCTGCCCGAGATATATCGACGATATAGTGGCGCCGCCGACAGCCACGAGCACGCAGAAGGCCACCACGAGGTTCATCAGCGGAAAGGTGATGGCCAAGCCGGTTATGGCCATGGCAGCCACGCCGCGGCCTATGACGATGCTGTCGACGATGTTGTAGAGCGACGTGGCGAGGCTGGCGATGATTGCCGGCAACGAATACTGGAGCAGCAGCTGCCCTATGGTGCGCGTGGCAAGGTCGCCGGTATTCCCTGTCGGCTTAGCCCCCGACACGGGCTCTTCGGTGCGTGACATAATCAACAATTCCGGCAACGAAGTAGGGGCGCTGCCATTTATTCGACTACATTATTATAATATCGAGGAAACAACATACGATTACCTCCACATCCAAAAACAGCCGTTCGATATCATCGACGGCTGCTTGAAGATTTGTTGCGGGGGCAGGACTCGAACCTACGACCTTTGGGTTATGAGCCCAACGAGCTACCACTGCTCC
>CABRZA010000028.1 GCA_902475285.1 uncultured Porphyromonadaceae bacterium | reverse complement strand
AAATGCGTTAGCATTTTTTAAGACGAGAGGGGAAAGTTAGGGCAGAAGTCAGAGTGATGAGTGATAAGGGGGGGTAGGTCATAGGTCAGAGGTATGAGTGACGAGGTGGAGGTTGGGGCAGAGGGCAGAGGTATGAGGGGCAATGTGGCGAATTAGCGTTTGGGTTGGAATGGTCTGACAAGTCTGACAGGTCGGACTTTGCTGATGGGTTGGGATGGAATGTTGGCGCAGGCTGGGCGCAATATATTGCGCCCCTACTCGTGGCGGCGGGTAGGGGCGCGGTATGGGGTGGGGTGATTAGATCAGGGTGGCGATGACGGCTTTGATGCTGTCGGCGAGGGCCTGTGCTTCGGCGGGGGTGTGGGCCTCGGCGTAGATGCGGATGATGGGCTCGGTGTTGGATTTGCGCAGGTGCACCCAGGAGTCGGCGAAGTCGATTTTCACGCCGTCGATGTCGGTGATGCGTTCGCCGGCGTATTTGTCTTTTACGGCTGCGAGGATGGCGTCGACGTCGATGCCGTCGTGGAGCTGTATCTTGGTCTTGTAGATGTCGTAGGCGGGATACTGCTTGCGGAGCTCGCTCACTTTCTTGCCGCTCTTTGCCAGGAGTGTGAGGAAGAGTGCCACTCCGACGAGTGCGTCGCGGCCGTAGTGGAGGGTGGGGTAGATTACGCCGCCGTTGCCTTCGCCGCCTATTACGGCGCCGGTTTCCTTCATCTTGGTGGTTACGTTGACTTCGCCTACGGCAGCGGCTGAGTATGAGCCGCCGTGTGCGCAGGTCACGTCGGCGAGGGCACGCGAGGAGCTGAGGTTGCTCACGGTGTTGCCGGGGGTGTGGCTCAGGACGTAGTCGGCGACGGAGACGAGGGTGTATTCTTCGCCAAACATCTTGCCGTCTTCGCATACGATTGCGAGGCGGTCGACGTCGGGGTCGACTACGAAGCCCACGTCGGCCACGCCGGTGGCCATGAGGTCGGCGATGCCGGTGAGGTTTTCAGGGATGGGTTCGGGAGTGTGGGCGAAGTCGCCGGTGGCGGTGCAGTTGAGCTCGACCACTTTCTCGACGCCGAGGGCGCGGAGGAGCTGGGGTATGACTATGCCGCCCACGGAGTTGACGGCGTCGACGGCTACGGTGAAGTGCGCCTTGCGTATGGCTTCGACATCGACCAGGGGCAGTGCGAGCACCTGCTCGATGTGGCGGCGGTTGTAGGTGGTGTTGAGGTAAACTTTGCCGAGGTCGTCGACTTGGGCGAAGTCGAGTTCGGTGCTGTCGGCGAGGCGGAGCACCTCGGCGCCGTCGGCGGCGGAGAGGAATTCGCCGTTTTCGTTGAGGAGTTTGAGGGCGTTCCACTGGCGGGGGTTGTGGGAGGCGGTGAGGATTATGCCGCCGCAGGCGTTTTCGCCCGTCACGGCGAGCTCGGTGGTGGGGGTTGAGGCGAGGTCGATGTCGACCACGTCGAAGCCCATGCCCATTAGGGTGCCGCACACCAGGTGCTCGACCATCTGGCCCGAGAGGCGGGCGTCGCGGCCCACCACGATGGTGCGTGTAGTCTTTTTAGTTGTCTTTGCGATAAATGTGGCGAACGCGGCGGTGAATTTCACCACGTCGATGGGCGACAGGCCGTCGCCTGGGCGGCCGCCTATTGTGCCGCGGATGCCAGATATTGATTTTATAAGGCTCATAAAAAGGATAGATTATAAAGGTCTATGAAACGGTAGGCTCTTACTGGCGGCGTTCGTATGTGAGGCGCCAGAGCCATGGCTGGACGTCGGTGTTCTCGTCGACGATGCCGTACTGCGACTTGATTACGATGTTCACCTCGCAGTCGACGGGAAGGTATGCCAGGGGCTGCTGTATGCCCGATCCCCACTGGTAGGACGACTGAATCTGGTAGTTCTGATAGCGGAACCAGCAGGGGCTGAGGGTTATGTTGTTTCCTTCGCCGGCGGGGAGTTTGCCGTTGGAGTATCCGGCGAGGGCATAGCGGGTGTATCGGAAATAAATCTGCTCGTCGTTGGTCACGCGGTTGCCGGGAGTGCCGGCGCGGAGCACCTGCATGTAGAGCTGTCCGTCCTCGTCGAGGCGGTAGTATGGAGCGTCGGGGCCCACTTCGAAGACGGTGTCGGCGGGGATGTCGAGGACCACGGTCTGGTCGGCCAGGAAGTTGTTCACATAGTGGTTCTCGTCGGTGAGAAGTTCGGCGTAGGATTTACCTTCGCTGCAGGCGCCGAGGGTTGCGAGAGCTGCGAGCGCGGTGGCCCACAGGATGCGTATGATGTAGTTCGGTTTCATTGCTGTCGGTTGTGTTGGTCGTCGAGGGGATATTCTTTCTCGATGTCGGGGAGTATGCTGTGGAAGAAGTCGACGGCCTCGTCGAGAGTGCCGTAGTATTGGCCGCCGGCTGCGTTGAGGTGTCCGCCGCCGCTGAAATATTTGGCGCAGAGCTCGTTGACGGGGAATGAGCCCTGGCTTCGCATGGATATGCGTATGCAGTCGCTCTCCTGGCGCATGAACACGCTGAAGCGCACCGCCGGCACGGCGAGGGGGCGGTTGACGAGGCCTTCGGTGTCGCCGCGCGTGTAGTGGAAGCGGTTGAGCTCGTCGCGGCTGAGGGTGATGAGGGCACCGCCTACGGCCGGCAGCATCTCGGTTTTTTTGAGGATGGCGTAGGCGTTGAGGCGCAGGCAGTTGAAGCTGAAGGTGTTGAAGAGCATGTTGTTGAGCTTCTCCTTGTCGGCGCCCTTGCGGATGAGCTCGGCCACCACGATGTATAGCTCGGGGTCGTTGCAGTTGTAGGCGAAGTTGCCGGTGTCGGTCATCATGCCTGCGAGGAGACATTCGGCGGCGGCCTTGTCGATGAAGTTGAAGAGCTCCATGCGGCAGAGGAAGCGGAAGAGGAGGTATGCCGTTGCGGGCATCTCGGGGTGCGATATCACCACGTCGGCGTCGAGTGCGGGCTCGATATGGTGGTCGATGAGAATCTTGGGGGCTTTCGATGCGTCGAGGGCCTCCTGGAGGCGCCCCGTGCGGTCGAGGGTGTTGAAGTCAAGGCAGAGTATGAGGTCGGTGTCGGTCAGGAGCTGGCAGGCGAAGTCGAAATAGCGCGAGGCGTCGACAATCTCCTTTGTGCCCGGGAGGCCCTTGAGGTTGCCCAGGAATGAATCGGGAATAACGACCTTAGCTTCCTTGCCTATCTGCGAGAGGACGTGCATTGCGGCGAGCGACGACCCTATGGCGTCGCCGTCGGGACTTGTGTGGCACACGATTGTGACGCGTGCCGCTCCGTCGAGCAGGCTTTTGGCGGCCTTTATAAGCTTCTCGTCGATTTGTTGGGATATCATATGCTTTTATTATGCCACAAAATTAGCAAAATTTATAGGAATAGCCCAATAATTCTATGTTAAAAGGCGTCAACGGCCTTGTTTTGAGTGGTGCCGACGAACATAGCGGCCTCGCCTTGTGTTATTATCTCAAACAATTCTTCCGAAAACACTCATCCTTATGGCAAAAATTGGCATATTCTACGGTTCGGCCACCGGCACAACGGCCGATATAGCCCGTCGACTGGGCAATGCGCTCGGTGTGGCCGACGCCGACATTCACGACGTGGCCACCACGGCTCCGCACGTGTTGGGGCAGTATGACCTCATTCTTCTGGGCAGCTCGACACACGGCGACGGGCGCATGGAAGACGACTGGTACGACTTCGTCGACGGCGCGCAGAGCCTCGACCTTTCGGGGCGTCAGGGCGCCATCTTCGGCTGCGGCGACGAGACGATGACCGACTCGTTCTGCGACGCCGTGGGCGTGCTCTACGAGCGTTTCCGCCCCACGGGGCTGGCCTTCATAGGCGAGTTCAACGCCGACGGCTATCATTTCGGTCACTCCGAGGCCTCGGACGGCAGCCTTATGCGCGGCCTTGTGCTCGACGAGGTGAACCATCCAGAGCTCACCGACGGCCGCATCGCCGAGTGGGTCAAGGAGCTCAGAAGGAGCATGTGAAAACACAAATGAAATGTGCCGATATGGGCGGCGCGGCCTTGGCCGCGGAATAGCCGCATAGCGGCGACATTTTTGTAGGCACGGGCGTAAGCCCGTGTAAATCAAATAAAAGCGAAAGTGAGCCGCGTAGCGGCGGCACTTTTATCCGAGCGGGTGTAAACCCGCTCGTGGTGTTATATGGTGTTGTAATAATGAGGTCGAGCGGGTTTACGCCCGCTCGGATAAAAGTGCCGCCGCTACGCGGCTCGTTTGCTTTATTACGTGATATACACGGGCTTACGCCCGTGCCTACAAAAATGTCGCCACTACGCGGCTTTATGCCCGACCGATGGCCGGGCATATACTACATTGCGAATCAATGTGTTGCGGTGGCTGCTATTCTTCGTCGGCTTTTTCTTCGTCGGGGAGGTAGGAGGGGGGGAGGGCTTTGCGGGCTTTGGCGCCGAGCTTGCTTATTTTGAGGGCTTTGCCTATGAGGTTGCCCGAGCCGGTGTGGAGCTTGCTCTTGGCGGCCTCCCAAGCGTCGCGCGCGGCTCGGAGGTTGCGGTCGATTTTGTCCATGTCGTCGAGGAAGCCGTTGAGCTTGTCGAGCATCTTGCCGGCCTCGTCGGCGATTTCGAGTGCGTTGCGGTTCTGCTTGTCGTGGCGCCACATCTGTTCGATGAGCTTTACAATCGACATCAGGTGCGTGGGCGAAATGATGAGCACATGGGCGTCGTAGGCCGTCTGCCAGAGGGTGTTGTCGAGGTCCATTGCTGCCATGTAGGCGCCCTCGTGGGGGATGAACATGAGCACGTAGTCGAAGGCGTCGCCGTCGATGTTGTCCTGATAGCACTTGCGTCGCAGTTCGGCCACATGCTTCTTCACCGAAGCCACGTGGGCCGTGCCGTAGAGCTTGCGCTGCTCGTCGGTTTCGGCGTTGAGCATGTTGACGTAGTCCTGTATCGACACCTTTGAATCGATTATTATGTTGCGGCCCTCGGTGTAGTGGATTACCACGTCGGGGCGCAGGCGGTGTCCGGCGTCGTCGGTGATGGTTTCCTGTACGGTGTACTCGTAGCCCCGGCGCATGCCCGACTGCTCGAGGATGTTGTCGAGGATGAGCTCGCCCCAGTCGCCCTGCATGCGGCTGTTGCCTTTGAGGGCGTCGGTGAGGCGGCGCGTCTCGCGGCTCACGGTGGCGTTGAGCTGCATGAGGTCGGCCACGCTCTTTCCGAGCGAGGTGCGTTCGCCGGCTTCGCGGGTGTAGTATTCGGTTATTGTGGCGCGGAATTTCTCCATGTCGTCCACCACTGGTTTGAGGACTTCGCCGAGGCTGTTGCGGCTCTGCTGGCGCAGCGATTCGGCGTTGTTGGCGAGAGCTTTGGCGGCGAGCTGTGCAAAGCGCTCCTCGGCGGCGGCATTGGCGGCGTCGAAGTCGGCTTTCTGCCGTTCGAGTGCCTGGCGGTATGTGGCCGCCTGGCTTTCGAGCGCCTGGCGGTGCGCCTCCGTCTGGCCGTCCATAGCCTGGCGGTGTGCCTCGGCCTGACGCTCGAGGGCTTCCTGCGAGTGGCGGCGCTCGGTCTCGACGAGTTCGTCGGCACGGCGGCGCTCGTCGGCCACGCGCTCTTCGAGCTGGCGGGCTTGAAGGCGTGCGGCAGCGGCGCGTGCGTTGGCCCGCACGGCCGTCACCGCCGCCACGGCCGCGCCGACGATGGCCAGGCAGAAAAATATCCAGCCGAGCTCCATGTCAGCGTTCGTTGCGGATTACTTCCTGCACTGGGGAGAGCTTGCGGAGGAGGACGGCGCCGGGGGTGAAGTGCATGCGAATTTCGGGCGGGAAAAGTGTGCGGCGGCCGGTGGCGGCGTCGGTGCGTATCTCTTCGTCGTGCTTTTCGGTGGTGAAGGTGCCGAACGAGGGCACGGCCAGGGCGTCGAGTTCGGTGCCGCAGCTTCGCAGCACGGCTGCGAATGCCTCGACGAGGGTATCGGTGTCGGCCAGAGTGTGGCCGGTGGCTTCCGACAGATGCTTGCGAAATTGCTTATAGTCCATTTGGTGAGGTGTTTACGGTTATGATGTCGGTCAGGCGCGTGGTGTATCCGGGCGAGCGGTGCTCGCAGCGGACGACGCTGTCGACGGGGAGGTATGCCGCCAGATGCACGCTGTCGTGCGAAATGGAGGCGGCGTTGATGTTGTCGATTACGGTCATGAGGCGGTGTCGGCGCTCGCGGTCGGCGGCGTCGCCGAAGAGTGAGGGCTGTATGGCCGTGGCGGGGCACATTTCGGGTATGATGATGCCGGCGCGTTTGTAGAGGTATCCATCAATGAAAATCTTGCGCAGGGCCTCGACGGCACCGGCGGCGAGGCGCATGTTGTCGTTGAGGGGTTCGTCGAAGTTCACGGCGGCGCTCTTGCAGTACTGCGGGAGGTCGTCGCGGAAGGTGTTGGTTTGGAGGAATACGCTCATCGAGCATGCCGCGCGCTGCTTGCGCCTCAGGCGTAGGCCGAGCATGGTTGCGAAGAGCACCATTGCCTCCTCGAGCTGGGTGAACTCGCCGAGGCAAGTGCCGAATGACCGCGAGCAGCACATGGTCTGCTGGGGCGTGTCGGGGTCGTCGGGCTCGGCTCCGGGGATGCCGTTGAGCTCGTGCCATGTTCGGAGGGTGGTGATGTTGAGCACCTTGGCGGCGTCGTCGGCACTCATGTCGGCAAACTGTATGGCGCGGGTTATGCCGTACATGGCGAAGCGCTTTGACAGCCGGCGGCCTATGCCCCATACGTCGCCTATGTCGGTGAGTTCGAGGGCCTTGCGTCGCTTGGTGTCGTTGTCGATGAAGCACACGCCACGATAGGCGGGATACTTCTTGGCGAACTTCGATGCCACCTTTGCGAGGGTCATAGTTGGGGCCACTCCCAGCGATGTGGGGATGCCGGTGTCGCGGCGCACGCGGCGCACTATCTCGCGGCAGAGGGGTTCGAGATTGGCATCGGGGATTTGGTTGAGGTCGATGAATGCTTCGTCGACGGAGTAGACGTTTACGTCGCCTGCCACGGCGGCAATGGTTGCCATGACGCGCTGCGAAATGTCGCCGTAGAGGCGGTGGTTGCCCGACAGGACCTCCACTCCGTGGCGCGAGCATATGCCCTTGACCTTGAAGTATGGGTTGCCGCGCTTGAGGCCGAGGGCTTTGGCTTCGTTTGAAAGGGCCACGATGCATCCGTCGTTGTTGCTCAGCACCACAACGGGGCGTTCGCGCAGGTCGGGACGGAAAATCCGCTCGCACGACACGAAGAAGTTGTTGCAGTCGATAAGCCCGAACATAGCGCGTGTCAGCTCTTTATGTTGCGTCGCCGTGCTCGCGGCGGGCGGCGGTTGTTCTTTATGGTGTGGGTCACGACGCCCCATACTTCGAATCGGTCGTCGGGGGTGACGAGTATGGGGTCGAATGTTTCGTTGCTTGGCACGAGCCAAACGGCGCCGGGGCGCAGGCGTATTCGTTTGAGGGTGAAGTCGCCGTTTAGGCAGCACACGGCGAGGTCGCCGTCGGCGGGTTCGAGGGAACGGTCGACCACGAGGAGGTCGCCCGACTCTATTCCTTCGTCGACCATCGAGTCGCCGGCCACGCGGGCGTAGAATGTTGCGGCGGGGTGCCTCACTATTTCGCGGTTTAGGTCGATGCTTTCGGTTATGGTGTCCTGGGCCGGCGACGGAAAGCCTGCCTGAACTCCGCCGTCGGCGTATGGCAGCGGCAGAGCGCTGGCGTTGTCGACGGAGAAAAAATCAAGACGCACGTCTTCGGGCATGGGAGTGGGATTTCAGTGGAGAGTGGTGAAGGGGCTGGAGGTCTCGGAGCACTCGGAGTTCTCGGAGAGCTCGGAGCCGAGCTTATCCTGGATGGCGTATCGGGGGCGGTGCTTCACTTCGATGTAGATTTTGCCCACGTATTCGCCTATGATGCCTATGGCCATGAGTATAAGGCTGCCGAGGAACCATATTGAGAGCATAATCGACGACCATCCCGATATTGCGCGGCCCTGAAAATGGCTTATGAGCACCCAAGCGGCGATGCCGATGTCGAGCAGGAGGAGCACCAGGCCGGTGCTGAATATTAGGCGCATTGGGCGCGCGGTGAAGGAGGTGATGCCGTCGACGGCCAGCGACATGAGCTTGGCGGGAGAATATTTTGTCTCGCCGGCGAGGCGCGAGCTGCGCTCGTAGGTGACCACGGCCGAGGGGAGCCCTATGTGCTTCATGATGCCTCGGATGAAGAGGTTTCGCTCGTCGTACTGGCTGAACAGGCCGAGAGCCCGGCGGCTCATTAGGCGGAAGTCGGAATGGTCGTAGATGGTGTCGACGCCCATCGACTGCTGGAATTTATAGAATAAGCGGGCCGAGTTGCGCTTGAACCATGTGTCGGTTCGGCGCGAGGATCGAACGCCGAATACGATGTCGGCGCCCTCGCGGAATTTCTTCACCATTTCGGTTACGGCGCTGAGGGGGTCCTGGAGGTCGGCGTCGATGGTTATTGCAGCGTCGCTGCATGGCGCCACTTCCTCGAGTCCGGCAACAATGGCGGCCTGCTGGCCGCGGTTGTGTGCCAGGCGTATGCCCCGGAAGCGGCTGTCGGCGGCGTGTAGGGCAGTGATGATGCTCCATGTAGTGTCGCGGCTGCCGTCGTCGACACACATCACGAAGCTTTGCGGCGAGGCCAGGCCGGAGCGGGCCATGTCGTCGAGCTGTGCCAGGAGTTGCGGGGCGCTCAGGGGGAGCACCTTCTCCTCGTTGTAGCAGGGTACGACGAGGGCTATCACGGGAGGTGTGTCGGGGTGTGGCATAGGTGTCGGTGGGTCAAAAGATTGTGTGGCAAGAAGGAGGATATTGCGGCGCCGGCGCATGCCGCCGGCGCCGTAAGGGAAGGGGTATCAATAGTTGCGGGCTATGATCACGCGGCGCTTGGAGGGTTTGCCTGTGACCATGCAGAAACCGGGCTCATCGTCGCCTTCGAGAGGTATGCAGCGTATGGTGGCCTTGGTTTCGGCCTTGATTAGCTCTTCGGTCTCGGTGGTGCCGTCCCAGTGGCAGAGGAAGAAACCGCCGCCGTCGATGCGTGCCTTGAAGTCGTCGTAGCTGTCGCAGATGTATGTCTGCTGCTGCTGGTGTGCGAGGGCCTTGGCGTAGATGTTGGCCTGGATTTCTTCGAGGAGGGTGTTGACGTAGTCGGCGATGCCAGCGAGGGGAGCTGAGTGCTTCTCGAGGGTGTCGCGGCGCATAACCTCGACGGTGCCGTTCTCGATGTCGCGTGCGCCGAGCACCAGGCGTACGGGGACGCCCTTGAGTTCGTAGTCGGCGAACTTGAAGCCGGGACGCTTGTTCTCGGCATCGTCGTATTTCACCGATATTCCGAGCTGGCCGAGGCGTTCCACGATGGGCATGACGGTCGCGGTGATTTCGGCGAGCTGTTCGGCGGTCTTGTAGATGGGGATTATCACCACCTGTATGGGCGCCAGGTGCGGCGGGAGGACAAGGCCGTTGTCGTCGGAGTGGGTCATGATAAGAGCGCCCATGAGGCGAGTCGACACGCCCCAGGAGTTGGCCCACACATATTCGGGCTGGTTGTCGCGGTTGGCGAAGGTCACGTCGAATGCCTTGGCGAAGTTCTGGCCGAGGTTGTGCGAGGTGCCGGCCTGGAGAGCCTTGCCGTCCTGCATCATGGCCTCGATGGTGTAGGTGTTGAGGGCGCCGGCGAAGCGTTCGTTGGCGGTCTTGACACCTATTGTCACGGGCATTGCCATGTACTTGCGGGCGAATTCGGCGTAGAGGTTTATCATCTGCACGGTGCGAGCCTCGCTCTCCTCGGCTGTGGCGTGTGCGCAGTGGCCTTCCTGCCAGAGGAATTCGGATGTGCGGAGGAACATGCGTGTGCGCATCTCCCATCGCATCACGTTGGCCCACTGGTTGCAGAGTACGGGGAGGTCGCGCCAGCTGTGTATCCAGTTCTTGTATGTGCCCCAGATGATGGTTTCGGATGTGGGGCGTACAATGAGCTCTTCTTCGAGGCGAGCTTCGGGGTCGACGATGACGCCGGTGCCGTTGGGGTCGTTTTTAAGACGGTAGTGCGTTACCACGGCGCACTCCTTGGCGAAGCCTTCAACGTGCTCGGCCTCGCGGCAGAGGAACGACTTGGGGATAAGCAGCGGGAAATAGGCATTCTGCACGCCGGTGGCCTTGAACATGCGGTCGAGCGTCTGCTGCATTTTCTCCCATATGGCATAGCCGTAGGGCTTGATTACCATGCAGCCGCGCACGGCCGACTGCTCTGCAAGGTCTGCCTTCACCACAAGCTCGTTGTACCACTGGGAATAGTTTTCGGAGCGTTTGGTGAGATTTTTAAGTTCTATAGCCATTGCTGATTGTGTGATGATGTTTTAGAAGGGGAACTGCTCGTCGGAAGCACCGCCGTCCTGCATTGCGGGAGGCGGGGGCACGGCACCGGGAGCGGGAGCCTGGTAGGCGGGGGCGGGAGCAGCGGCGGCAGCTTCGGGCTCGGCGCGCCAGCAGCGCACCTCGGTGTACCAGCGGCCGTTGTATTCGCGCGATTCAAGGTCGAAAGAGATGGTCACGCGCTGGCCGGGCTGCAGCTGTATGCGGTCGGCGTTCTCGCCGAAGCATGTGAAGCACACCTTGCGCGGGAACTGACCGTCGGTGTTCTCGATTACATATTCGCGTTTTTTCCAGGCGTTGCCTGCCTTCGATATACCCGACACTTCGGGGAGTGCCTGGATGATGGTGCCTTTGAGTTCCATATATGATGTAAGAGTTTAGTTGCGGTTTATTCTGCAAAGTTACGACAAAAAATACGCTTCCACAAATTATTTTTTCAGCGGTGTATGAAAGAAAAATCCCCGCGCCCGGGGGAGGCGCGGGGACGGGAGAGGGAACGGTGGATGGTTTATTTCACCACAGCCTTGAAGGCTTTGGCTCCAACTTTTACGAGGTAGATGCCTGCGTCGAGTGTGAAGGTGTGGCTTCCGGTGACGGTGATAGCGGCCACTTGAGCGCCCGAAGCGGTATATACGGCCACGGGGGCAATGGCGGCGGTGCCTACGGTGAGTGTGCCGCGGCCGGCGAGCACATAGTCGGCGCCGGCGCCGATGCCGTCGACACCCGAGATGCCGTCGAGGACGAGGTCGTATTCACCGGCGTCGGAGCGGCCCGAAGCGTAGTTGGCGTGGATGGCCACCTTGTGGGTGCCGGGGAGCACGCCGTCCATCACATATGCGGCCTCGGCGGTGTTGCCGTGCTGCGTGCCGTCGAGGAGCACGTCGTAGCTCTGCACGTGGCCCACGGCCATGGCTGCGCTGCCCGAGGCGGGCACTACTTCGAACTTGTCGACCTGTGCAATCATGGCGTCGGTCGAGTTGTACTGTATGGCGAAGTACAGCGTGCGTCCGGCATAGTCGGCGAGGTCGATTTCGTAGGTTGTCCAGCTGGCGTGGGAGAGCTGCAGCTCGTCGACGGCGGTGAAGTCGGCCGGGCTGTTGCCAGTTTCGGAAATGTAGAGCTTGAGGCTTTCGGGATATACGTCGTAGGCCTTTGCGGCGAAGCGCCACACATAGTGCTGGCCGACGGTTATTGCGGGCGAAATGAGCCACTTGTCGTTGACGGCCTGCTGCACGCTGAAGAAGGCTATGGTCTTGTCGCCGTCGGGAGCGAGGATGGCTCCGTCGGCGGCCATCGATGGCTTGGTGGCCGAGGGGTTGAACACCATAGGCGGCACTGCGGCGGGGCTTGCGGGGGTGGAGCAGCCGGGGAAGGTGATGATGTTGGTCTGGCTGCCCAGGCTGATGGGGTAGGATGGCTGGCTGTTGCGGTCGACGGTCTTCCATCCGCCGAAGGTGCCGGTGGCGAAGTCGTCGTAGTCCTCGAAGCTGTCGGTGTATCCCAGGTCCTGGTTCCAGCGCAGGGTCACGTTGTAGGCGTTGCCGGCCGGTTCGGCCTCGGCGGTTATGTTGAATGGCACCGTGAGGCTCTCTTTGAGGCCGATGGCGATGGTTTTGTCGCCGTCGATGTCGGCACCTGCGGTGAAGGTGTCGTAGAACTCGGCCTTTGCCTCAAGCTTGTAGCTGCCCTTGGGGAGGGAAGCCACCGACAGGTAGCCAGCGTGGGCGGTGAGGGCGTAGACGGTGTTGTCGTCGGCGTCGTTGAGGTTGATGGCGGTGCTGGCGGGGAGAAGGCCGTTGTTGGCGGTCACTGCGAATTCGACCTTGGCGTAGTCGTCGGCGCTGACGGCAAGTGTGGCCGATACAGCTGCCGACTCGGCGGCCTTGTATACGGCCTTCACCTCCACGGTGTGCTCGCCGTAGGGTACGTCGGCGATGGTGAAAGCGTAGCTCTCGGTCTCGCCGGCCTTTACGCCGTCGAGGTAGATTTCGAACTTCTCGTTGGGGTTCTGGGCCGAACGTGCGGCCACACGGCGTGCGCCCGAGGCTGCGGCGCGGCCCACGAAGAAGTCGTCGACCATCGATATGAAGGAGCCTTGCTCCGACATGCAGTGCAGGCCTATCTTGACGGTGCGGCCCGCATAGCCGGCGAGGCTGATTTCGACTTCTTTCCAGTCGTCGTAGGGGCATACAATCACGTTGCCCTCGTTGATGATGGTGAAGTCGGCGGCCGTAGGAGTCTCGGCCTCGGTGATGCCCACGGCGAATTTGGCGGGCGTGGCGTCGGCGCTCTTGGCGTAGAAGCGCAGGATGTTGTCGTCGGTGAGGGTGATTTCGGGCGATATGAGCCAGTCGTCGAGGCGGCGGGAGTTGTCGGCGAGCACAACGAATCCGGCGTACTGGTTGCCGCTGCGGGGGCGGAGGGTGAAGTAGTCGTCGAGGTCCCATGCGGGCTCTACGGCCGAGGGGTTGATTATCTGGCCGTAGTTTGGCTGGCCCTGGTTGGGGTATGAACCGTTGAGGATTGCGGGAGCGGCGAGGTCGCCGTCGATGCCGGTCCATGGAGCGGGGTCGACGGTGAAGGCGGCGTAGCTCTCGAAGTCGTCGGTGAATACGGGCTCCTCGGTGTTCCATCGGAGGTTTATGCTGTTGCTGCCGGAGTAGATGTCGTGCACGAGTTCGGCTTTGAGTCCGTAGGGAGTGCGCACGTCTTCGGCGAGCTCAACGGCAAGTTCCCTGTCGCGGTTGACGGAGAATGCGACTGTGACGGCGCGCATGCCGGGCACGGCCACGGTGAGGGTGTGGTCGCCGCCGTAGAGGGCCACGCTGAGCTTGCCGTCGGCGTCGAGGAGGGTTTCCTGCTCGGGGTAGTCGATGGAGTATAGGGAGGAGCGCAGTTTCACGGGTATGCCCTCGAAGTCGCACTCTACGGGCGCGCCGACGGAGAGCGAGAGGTTGAACTCGCGCTCGTCGCCGAAGGGTTCGAGTGCCACGTCGTTGGTGAGGCTGCCGTGCGACATGTCGATGTCGGCGGTGTAGTATTTGGCGCCGGCATAGTCGACGGTCATGGTGTAGGGCAGCTCGGGCTGGAATACTTCCATCGAGTAACGGCCCTCGGCGTCGGTTACGGCGGTGTAGAGCACATTGCCCGAGGAAAGGGTCACCTCGGTGTCGGCCACGGGAGCGCCGGCGGCGGTTACGGTGCCCGAGAGAACGGCGGCTTCGTTGAATATGGAGAGCTTCATCACCGGCAGGCCCGATGTGCTCGTCCAGGATGCGGAGAGGAAGCTGTCGTGGTTGTCGTTGCGGCGGTAGATTGCCACGCCGGTGTAGTCCTTGTCCCAGTCGAAGCTGGAGTTGCCCCAGTCGGAGGCCTCGCTCTGAACGCTCACAAGGAGGTTGCCGCCGGTGTATACGAAGGGTTCGGCGAACTGCGCGGCGGCCAGCTCGACTTTCTCGGCCTTGCTCGCGGGGAGGTCGAGCACGAAGTTTTCGTCGCGCGCGGCGGCGTTGTCGGTCGATAGCTCGAAGGGCTCGGAGGAGTTTATGGCGGTGGCGTCGGTGTTCTGCATCCACACGGTGAGTGTGGCCGGAATCTTCTTGCCTTTGTCGGAGACGGCGTCGTAGGCCACGCCAACAATCCTGGCGCCGGGTGTCACGCCGTACTGCTCGAGCATGGCCTGCGAGTAGATTGCCTGTGAGGCGGAGTTGTTGTAGTTGGTCTGCAAGGGCACGTTGGACGACGTGCCGTTGGCCGTGCCCACTGTGATTACGGAGCTGGCCGTCTCGGGGCTTACGGTGACGGCTGTTTTCGCCGATTCCACTTTGGTGTCGCCGGCGGTGATGCGGAAACATACCTCTGCCGTGCCGGCGGCGTGGGGCGTGTAGTCGGCGCTGAAAGTCTTGGTCTCGCCCTTGGCCCAGTCGGTTGCCTCGCACGTGGCCACGGGGGTGCCGTCGACGATGAGTTCTACCTTATAGCTGCCGGCGGCTTCGGCCGCACCGAGGTTGCGGGCGGTGCATGCGTATGTGCCGGCGTGGTTCACCACAAGTTTGGCCGGGCCGGTTTGCGAGAGGACATAGATGTCGTGCGCCGCCGGGGCGAGAGTGCCGCCGAAGACGTTGTTGAGCGACACATACAAGCCTCGGAATCCTATATACCAGTCGCCCTGTGGTATGGCGGCGGTGTAGGTGTCGAGGTTGGAGATGGAGCTGAACTTTGTGGCGCCTTCCTCGGTGCCGTTTGGGGTGAGGAGGAGCACCGACGTCCAGTTCACGCGGTCGGGAGAGTAGCAGACCTCGAGCTTGCTGCTGTAGCTCTTGCGTGCGGCTTCGAACATCACGGCCTCGCCCTCGGCGAAGCGCACGCGCGGCGAGATGGCGTAGGTGTAGTCGTCGTCCATGGCCGAGCTGTGGTCGGCAACATAGTGGTCGTCGGCCGAGGTGTTCTTCCATGACAGGCGCCAACTGTCCTGGAATATCCAGCCTTCGGGCACATAGTCGGAAGGCGCTTCTTCGGGTTGTTCGAAGTCCTCGAAGAGCTGGCCGTCGCCCACCATGGCACCGCTTACGGCGTAGCTCTTGGCGTCGGCGCCCTCGATGTCGAAGGTCATGAAGCCGGCCTTGACGCCGGGTGTGGTGGGGTTGAAGGTGATTTCGAGCAGCTGATAGCCGTTGTTGTCGTCGGGGTCGGCCAGGCCCTTCACGGTGAAGGGTGCGGCGGGACTCACGGTGTAGCCGTCGGGCAGGGCGATGGCCTTCACTTTAAGGTCGGCGGCGCCGGTGGCGCGCAGGCGGTATTTGAGCGTCTTGGCCTCGGTGGCGAAGCCGAAGCCGATTGGCTTGTCGATTTCGGAGCCCGACGTCTCGCCCACCAGAGCGTAGGCTACCGAATAGGTGTAGACGTCGCACCATGGCATTACGTTCTTTGTGTTGGAGCTGACGTTCTCGCGCACGGCGAGGTTGCTCCAGAAAGAGCTGGCTGCAGGGTCGGTGTCGATGAGCGGCTGTATGGAGAACGAGGGCCACTCCACCGTCATAGTCTTTGTCTCGCCGGCGGCAAGAGCCTCGGGCAGGGGTACGGTGACAAGATTGACGGCCTTGGTGGTCTGATATAGTGTTATGGTGTAGTTCTCGTCGCCGGGAGCGAGAGCCGCTTCGCCGGTGTTGGTGAGCTCGACGCTGTACACCAGCCCCGAAATCATCTGTTGGGAGTCGGCGAAGAGCTTGTCGTGCGTCGGCAGCACGCGCGAGGTCTCGCCTATGGTCAGGCCCGCGTGGGCATAAGGCGCGAAGGCGGCGACCATGAGTGCGGCAGCGGCGAATTTGAGAAAATGATTCTGCATATCCGGAATGATATAAATTCGGGGGTACGACGGTGGGCCGTACCCCCGGAAATGTTGGTAGATTGGGAAATTTATCGCTTGATGAAGCGGAAGGCCTTCTGGCCGTCGGCGGTGTCGACAACGGCGAGGTAGATGCCGGCCGGGAGATGGCCAACGGCAATCTCAGTGCCGCAGGCCTCGGCCACGACGGCGCCCGACATCGCAACCACGTGAATGCTTGCGGCATCGGTGCCGAGCACGCGAAGGGTTTCGCTTACAACATTGGCGGCCAGAGCCACGCCGTCGGCGCCGACGGCTACATTCTCGACGCCCGAGAAGTCGAAGGAGTCGAACTTGTTGTACTGGAAGTCGTCGTAGAGATAAGCCAGACCGTCGGTCGACTTATGGCGCAGAGCCACATAGATCTGCTTGCCGGCGTAGGCCGAGAGGTCGGTGCTGCACTGGCCGTACTCATCCTTTACGGGGAATACAAGGCTGTATGTCTTGATTTCCTTGTAGGCGGAGCGGTCGGCGGGGTCGTCGCTCTCGCTCACCATTACGGTTGCCATGCCGCAGCCGAAGACAGCGCCGCCGCCCATCTGGTCCTTGTGCTCGTAGTTTCGGCCCCAGAAGTCGAAGCTCGATTGGGCGGTGGCTTTCATGCGGGGCGATATCACCCAGTCTTCCTGCATGCCGGAGTTGTAGGCGCCGAAGGTAACGAGGCACTGCTTGCCGGTGTTGGGGTAGGGGTTGGGCCAGTCGGTGAGCGACGAGTTGATTACCATGAAGGCCATCTTATCGCCTCGGTGCGGGTAGTCGACAAGAGCCAGCGAGATGGTGTTGACGTTGTCGACGTCGACGAAGGTGAGGCCGTCGACTGCGAGGTCGCCGTTCTCGCTGTCCTCGAAGCCGAAGTAGAGGGTGTCGTCGGGGAGTACCTCTGCTTTGACGGCAAATTCTGCCTTGCCGCCCGAAGCCGACGTAACGGTGAGGACGTCGTCGACGGTTCCGTTGGCGTCATTGCCGATGGCAGTGACGGTGAATGCGAGGCTCTTGCCCGATTCAATCACGTCGCCGGCCTTGAGGCTTGTGGCGAAGTTGGCGCTGCCGAAGTTGGCGGAGGCAATTGTGGCGGCGGTGCTGCCGTCGTTGATGAGGGTGAATACTTCGCGCGATGTCATGCTCTGGTCGTGGTTGAGCTTGCCGGCGTTCCAGCCGTCGGCGTTGAAGGAGAGTTTCTCGTCGGCCTGGAGCTCGACTGTGATGCCGTCGACGCATGCGCCGCGGGCGTGCAGGTAGCTGTAATAGGTGTATACCCAGCGGAATGCCACGGTCTGACCGGCATAGTCGGTAAGGTCGATGCGTTCGCGTATCCAGTATGGGTTGTTCTTGTCGGAGAGGAGGGCCAGGGGCGTCCATTTGCCTCCGGCGTAGATTTCGAAGCTCATGTCGGAAATGCCGTCGCTGCCTTTGGTGGTGTTGTCGGCATAGCCGGAGGCGGGTTTTTCGAGTGTCACGGCCACGCCGTCGCCCCAGAAGAAGGTGATGTAGGCCGGTGCGTCGGCGGGAAGGACGATGTCGGGGGTCTCCATTGTGCAGGTCTTGCCCGGGTCGCGCGGGTTTGCCATGGCCGAGGCCGTGCCTTCGTAGGGCTCGATGGAGTTGTCGTCCCAGTGGGTGCTCCCTTCGCCGTACACATTCCAGCCGGCGGGCGGGAAGTCGCCGTTGAAGCCTTCGCTCCATGGCAGGGCTGTCACGGTCGGGTCGGCTATGGTGGTGAAGCTCCATGTGGCCGCGCCTTCGGCGGTGCCGTGTGCATTGTAGGGCTCAACGCGCCATTTGTAGGTTGTGGAGTAGGCCAGTGCGGGGAGTGTGTAGGTCAGAGTGTTGCCCAGGTCGACGCCGTCGACGAGCGAGGTGCATGCGTCGTCGGTGCCCACATAAAGCTTATATCCGTCGGCAAACTGCGCGGCGCCCCAGCTGAGCACGGCGTTGCGTGCGTGTATGCCGGTGGCACCGTCGGCGGGGCCTACGAGTTCGGCTGCGGCGGGAAGTCCTCCTGCACCGTAGACATTGTTGAGCACCACGGCGTCGAGATAGAAGAGCGAGGCTTCGGCTCCGTACTCGGAGTCGTAGTATGTGAGCTCCCATTCCCAGCGCCAGTAGCAGTTGTCGCTCTGTGCGTCGCGGCTGTAGCTCTTGCGTACTATCTCGTTGTATGGGTCGTTGTAGTCGTATGTGTCGACCACTTCCCACGATGCTCCGCCGTCCTTCGAGAATTTGAGCTGTACCTGGCAGTCGGAGCCGGTCTCTTCGCCGTTGTAGATGTCGGCGTAGCTGAATTCTATCGTAGCGGCGCTCTTGGAGGCGTCGATGCGGGGCGACTGGAGGTAATTGGCTTCCATGTAGTATGCGTTGGGATTTGCGGCCTTGTCGCCCTCGATGCCGCCTCGCGATGCCGTCCATTTCGACGCCGTCCAGCCGGCCGGCGGGAATTCCTCGCCTTCAAAGCCTTCGAAAGCACCTCCCTGCGGCACCATCTTCTTGGCGGCGCGCACGTTGAGCGTGGCGTCGGGGAAGTTGCCGCGCAGTGTCACGGTGCCTTCTGTGGCGCTGGTGAGCGCGGGCTGATAGGAGAGCTGGAACTGCACCGACTCGTTCTTGCGGAGCTTGATGTCGGCCAATTCCTTGGCGAATGCCACGCCGAAGCCCGCCGGGGCGTCGGCGCCGCTTATTTCAAGCGTGCCGGTGCCGGTGTTGGTGAGGGTGAATATGTTGGAGTATACCTTGGAGCCTATGTATACGTCGCCGAAGTTCCAGCTGTAGTCGCTCAGCGATGCTACGGGCGTGGTGGCGGCTTCGAATTGCTCTACCTTCACGTTGTCGAGGAAGATTGAGTTGGCGCGGTTGGTGTGGCCCTCGTAGCAGAATGCCACGCGCACCTTCTTGCCCTTCCACTTCGACAGGTCGATTTTGGAGATATAGAATTCCCAGCCGGTCCATAGTTGACCGTAGGCGTTCGGCGCCACGCCGCTTTCGAGGAGCATGTCGGGATTGAGGAAGTCCCACACCACAGGGGCGGAGGCTACGTCGGCGCCTTCTTCGACTACCTTTACCTGAAAGTCGTAGGGGTGCGACGAGTCGAGAGCCACGGCCGACGACTTCCACTGGTACGACAGCTCGTAGGTGCCGTCGAGGTCAAGAACGGGAGTGAGGAGAGTGCCTGCAAACGAAGTGCCGTCGTAAGTATACTTGCGGTCGATGTAGGCCACGTTGTCGGGAGCGTCGGACTTGCCTGTGGCGTAGACGCACCATCGCATTGGCATGTCGAGGCCGGATGGTGTTCCGCTCTGGCTCCATCCGTCGAGTGTTAGGTCGGCGTAATGGTCGTCGTAGTTCACCGCCACGCCCGAGAAGTCCTCGTTGAGGAGAACTTTCTTCTGCGCCACGGCAATGCCGGGGAGCATTGCGGCAACAAGCAGCGAGTAGAATATTCGTTTCATACACAATAGATTAAGAAATGATAATAAATGTTTGGAGTCTCGGGCAGGGTAGGAGCCGTGCCACGGAGTCGGTTTGTCGGTAGCGTTGCAGGCGCCGCGGTTATGACCGTGGCGGTTTGCTGTGGATGCAGGCGCAGCGGCAGTTGCTGCGGCTCAAAAATCAATCGGGCTTCAAGAATTTGGAAAAGATGCCGATAGAGTGGAATAGCGTTGCCCCTTGGGGCGGTAATTCAATGGCGGCGTCGTGGACGCCTGGCCAGCAGGATTAGAGTGGGGGGAGTCGTCGTGTCGCAGGTTTCCACTCCTTAAAATTAGAGCGGTGCGCCGGCGCCGACTTGAACATTGGCAAATTTTCTCGCTCCTCCGAGC
>CABRZA010000027.1 GCA_902475285.1 uncultured Porphyromonadaceae bacterium | reverse complement strand
GTATGAAATGTCAACCGCAGAAATTTTTACTGTAATCTCTGAATATAAAGCTCGGTCAGTATTATTGTTGCTCGATAAAAATAATATTGCTCTGATTAGGAACGTCATTTCCCGATGCAGAAGGAGGTGAAGATGGATTGGAGGATTTCGGGGGTGGTGATTTGGCCGGTGACTGAGGAGAGGTGGTAGAGGGCTTCGCGGAGGTCCTGGGCGGCAAGGTCGGAGGGGATGCCTTGGTCGAGGGCGTCTATGAGGTTGCGGAGGCTTTGAGAGGCGGCTGCAAAGGCTTCGGCGTGACGGGCGTTGGTGACGGTAATGTCGCAGTCGGATGTGGCGTGCGATATTATGTCGGTGATGGCATTTTTCAGTGCTTCGATGCCGTCGCCGTTTTTAGCCGATACGGCTACTTCTGTAATTTCCGAAGAGTTGGCCGAGGCTGTGGGGTGATAGCCGGAGATATCTGTTTTGTTGGCTACGAGAATGGCGGGGCGAGCCGACGCGGCGACGGCATTCCGTGCTTTGGTGAGCGCTTCCGCATCGCTGCTGTCGGCTACATAGAGTACAAGGAAGGCATGGCGTGCGGCTTGATGCGAACGCTCTATGCCCATTTGCTCGATGGGGTCGGTGGTGTCGCGCAGGCCGGCAGTGTCGCGCAGGCGCACGAGATAGTCGCCAATTTCGGTCGTATCTTCGATGATATCGCGCGTGGTGCCGTGAATATCGGACACGATGGCGCGGTCGTCGGCGAGTAGTGCATTTAGGAGCGACGACTTGCCGGCATTGGTGGCTCCGACGATTGCGACGGGGATTCCGTCCTTGATGGCGTTGCCGGCGGCGAAAGAGTCGGCTGCCGTCTGTAGCTGAGAAGCAAGTTCGGCGGCGAGCATTCTCAATTCGCTCCGCGAAGCAAACTCCACATCCTCTTCGCTGAAATCGAGTTCGAGTTCAAGGAGCGAGGCGAGGCGTACGAGACTGTTGCGCATTTGGTCGATTCGCTTGGAAAAGTCGCCGCGCATTTGGTCGAGCGCCATGCGGTGCGCGGCTTTCGAAGAGGATGCTATCATGTCGGCCACAGCTTCGGCCTGCGCGAGGTCGAGTTTGCCTGCGGCGAAGGCGCGACGGGTGAATTCTCCCGGAAGGGCCGTGCGGGCGCCGGCGGCAATGAGGCTGTTGACAAGACGCTGCTGTATCCATCGCGAACCATGGACGGAAAACTCTATCACATCGTCGCCTGTATATGATGCGGGCGCGCGGAAAATCGTGGCCACGGCCTGGTCAAGGTCCGAGCCGTCGGCATCGACTACGGTGCCGAAATGGGCGGTATGCGACTTGCAGTCAGCAATTGTTTTGCCGCGCCATATTTTGTCGGCTATGCTGATTGCTTCGGGGCCGCTGAGGCGAATGACGGCAATACCTCCCGTACCGGCCGGCGTGGATACGGCACAGATGGTATCGGCGGAGTCGTAGATAAGAGCTTGTGACATAGATTAACGTGAAGACCTGACATTCATAAGACCATAGCTGTTTCGGCTTTCGACAAAATTCTCGATATCGTCGGGAAGAGCGGAGAAAAAGTCGAAGCCAGAGGCGGCCTCGACGTCGTCGACGCTCATGCTCATTGACTCGAGAGTGGCGTCGACGGGATAATTGGGAATGATGAAACCGACGGCGCGCGGCGGATTTGCGAATGGTGCGAGCACCACTTTGAAGAATCGTGCCGGAACGGAAACTTGCGACTGGCCTATCGTCTTGGGCATATAGTCGGAGAGAATCGGGCCGCATATTATGATTATCGCGCTGTCGCGCTCGGCCCATGCCCGGCATTTGTTTTCGAGAGTATTCCATATGCCGCCGTTCACTTTGTGGTCTTGCGGACATATGTTGGTGAGATAATGGCAGTCGGCCATGGCTCGCGTGCTCCATTTCATATCGGCTGCCGGCGCCATGTGTCCGCGGTCGTAGCCGGAATTGCGGTAATCGGCGAGCGTGGCGCAGCCGTAGACGTCCTTGTCGGCACGGAAATTCGACTTGCGTTCTCCTGCACCGTCGACCTCTTCGCGAGTGAGTTCCCACGACGAATAGTTGGGCTGGTGATGTGCCGGGTTGAACGACACGTTGAATCCCTCATAGCTGAGCCATATTTCGGGGACATCATCGGGGATGTCAACCCGGCAGAGGCTTTCGATATCGCTGTAAGGGTTGACGGACGGGACTGGTTCTTTCACAGCCTTTCCGCCGGCAACAAGCAATGTAAGAGTTGCCACGGCCAGAAAAACTATGATTAGTACAGGCTTGATGCGGTGGTCGCGGTAAGAGACGCGTCGGGTCATATTGGATTGGTCCTTAAAGATTTCAATGCTTCGATGAGAGAGTCTATTTCAGTATCGGAATGAGCTGCCGAAAGGCTTATGCGCAGACGGTCGGTACCGGGCGGCACGGTGGGTGTGCGGATGGGCAATACGTCGAGACCTTTGGTCTTCAGCAGTTGTGAGAACATTACGGCTCTCTGCGGATCGCCCACCATAAATGGCTGGATGTGGCCATGATGCGAACTACCGATGGCTTCGGCAACACGACACCCTATCCGACGCAAGCGCAAGCGTTCGGATTCCATGCCAAGGGCTTTTTGAAATGTATGGATGCTCCACAAAGCGCAAGCAGGGGGCAAGGCGGTGGAAAAGATGAAACTTCGGGCTTTGTTGACCGCCCAGCTTCTGAGTTCCTCTTTCATCACGGCGTAAGCGCCGGCAGAAGCCAGAGCCTTGCCCAAGGTGCCTACCACCACGTCGACGGCTCGGCGGCGGTCATCATTGAGCGCCGCGACTTCGCCGAGGCCGCAGGGACCGCAAACGCCCACGGCATGTGCTTCGTCGACATACAATAACGCGTCGGGATAACGCATTTTGATGTCGATTATTTCTTCGAGGGGTGCGGTATCGCCGTCCATGCTGTATACGCTCTCCACTACGATGAGCAAGCGCTGGCCCTGTGCGGAGGCCTTTTGAGCCAGGCGCTCGAGATGCGCAGTGTCGTTGTGGCGGAAGCGTTCGAAGGGAGCGCCGGAGAGGCGTATGCCGTCGATGATGCTTGCATGTACGAGCTTGTCGGCCAGAATGGTGCAGTCCTTGTCGGCGAGGGCCGATATCAGGCCGGTGTTGGCGTGGTATCCGCTGTTGAAGAGCAGAACCGGGGAGGCGTAGCACTTTTCAATCACTGCTTCGAGACGGTTGAAGGCGTCCTGCCTGCGAGCCAACAGACGCGAAGCCGATGCCGTCATGAGCAGCTCTTCTTCGGCAGTATTCTTAAAGAAGTCCTGCCGAAGATCGGTATCCGTCGCCAGTCCAAGGTAGTCGTTGCTGCTGAAGTCGATGAGAGGCATTCCTGCGCCGTCGGCTGGTATGGCGCGCAGATTGCCGCTCTCGGCGAGTTCTTGCAGACGTGTATTAAAAATACTGTTCATCTTTCACCATTTCAAGCATTTGACGGCAGAGGTATCGGAGCTCGTCGTCGCTTATGACATAGGGCGGCATTATGTAGACGTTGCGTCCGAAGGGACGTATCCAAACCTTGCGGCGCACGCATTCTTTCTGGAACTTGCCGACATCGACCGGCCGTTTCACCTCTACGACGCCTATCGTGCCCAGCACACGTACATCGGCTACGGTGGCGAAGATCGAGGCTTCATGCAATTCCTCGCGCATCACATCGGCTATATGGCGTGTGATGTCGGCCATGGGTTGCTCTTTGAGCATGGCCAACGACTCCAATGCAATGGCGCAGCTCAGAGGGTTGGCCATGAATGTGGGGCCGTGCATGAGTACGCCTGCCTCGCCGCGCGATATGGTGTAGGCCACGTCCTTGGTGGTGAGTACGGCGCTCATGGTGAGGTAACCGGCAGTAAGACCTTTGCCTATGCACATAATGTCGGGCTCTACTCCCGCATGCTCCCAGGCGAAAAAGCGGCCCGTTCGCCAAAAACCGGTGGCAATCTCGTCGAAGATAAGCAGTACGCCATGACGGTCGCAGAGCTTGCGGGCTTCACGGAGATATTGCGGATGATAGAACCACATGCCTCCCGCTCCCTGAACTACGGGTTCGAGAATCACGGCCGCCAATTCGTCGGATTTTTCCTCGAGAAGTTGCGCGAGAGGTTCGATGTCGGAGCAATCCCATTGGCCGTTGAAACGCGAACGGGGCTGCGGAACGAAGTAGCGCACCGGAAGAGCAGAGCCGAAAGCTCCGTGCATGCCCGTCACTGGGTCGCAGACGCTCATGGCGTTCCATGTATCGCCATGGTAACCGCTGCGTATTGTGGCGAAGTTAGTCTTTTTATGGCTGCCGCTGCGCGACACGGCCGCTTGAATGGCCATTTTCATAGCCACCTCGACGGCAACAGAACCGCTGTCGGCATAGAATATATTGTTCATCGACGGGGGCGCCACTTCGAGCAACGCTTTGCCAAGGTCGATGGCCGGACCGTGGGTGAGGCCACCGAACATTACATGGCTCATCTTTGCAAGCTGCCTCTCGGCGGCTGCATTGAGGCGTGGATTGTTGTAGCCGTGGATGGTGCACCACCACGACGACATGCCGTCGGTAAGCTCGGTACCGTCGGCAAGTGTTATGGTGCATCCGTCGGCATGGTCGACCTTATATGTGGGCAGAGGGTCGATGGTCGAGGTATAAGGGTGCCAGAGATGTTCTCTGTCCCATGTGTCATGTACGGTATTCTCCATAATTATCATTCTGACTCGTTGCTTTGCAAGCGTGCGGCGGCCGATGCGGCTAAAGTGTCGGCACACGAGGAGAATCCGGCTCGGCGCAATTCGGTTTCACGTGCCCTTATTGCCATTATGGCTCCGATGCGTTCCTTTGATTCGGCAGCAAAACTCTTTGCGGAATCGGCCATGCGACAGCCGGACTGTGCAGCGGCGTCAATTTCGGCAGGGGTAGCGTCGGGAGTTGCGTCGGCACACGATGCAAGAGCGAGAATTGACAAGATATAAATGTATCTCATAGCAGAATTATGCCCAGTTTGGCGCAAGCAATGGCGTCGTCGAGGGCGTTGTGATGATTCTCGAGCGGAATTGCGAAAAACTCGCACAGCGAGGAGAGGCTTTTCGACTTACACATTCCCCGCGGTATTTTCTTACGCGCGGCCAGAAGCGTACACAGCCAATTGTCGGGAGGGTCGAGCCGGTATACTCTGCATGCAGCTGCAATGCATTTCGAATCGAAGGCCATGTTGTGGGCCACAAGCGGCAAGGAACCGATCCACTGCTCCAAGGACTTCCATACGGTGTCGAATGTCGACGCATCGCAAGTGTCTTTGTCGGTAAGGCCATGCACGAGCGTGTTCTTGCGGCTATAGTAGTCGGGCTCGGGCTTGACGAGGGAATAACGGCTGTCGCTTATCACGCCCCCTTCAACCTTTACCGCACCTATCGAGCAGATGCTCGATAGCTCGAAATTGGCCGTCTCCACGTCGATGGCTACGAACTTGTCCATGCTCATAGTTCGGCTTTGCAGTCTTCTCCGATAAGTTCGGAGGCACGGCGCGCCACTTTCTCCATGAGCCATCGCGGAGTCGACGTAGCACCACATATACCGATTGTTTCGGCTCCAACGAGCCATGTGGCATCGAGTTCGGAAGCATCGCCGAGGAGATAAGTTCGCGGATTGAGCGCACGGCAATGGTTATAGATTATCTTGCCGTTGCTGCTCTTTGCACCGGCCACGAAGAGTATCACGTCCTTGCCTTCGGCAAACGCGCCGAGATGCTCCACCCGGTTGGCAACCTGTCGGCATATTGTGTCGTACGATTCGAAATGCGTCAAGGGGTTCTTTCGACGCTTTATCTCCTCGATGATTTCGCGGAATCCTTCGAGGCTTTTGGTGGTCTGCGAGTAGAGTGCGATGTCGCGGTCGAAATCAATTTTGTCGAGGCCGTCGATGTCTTCCACCACAATTGCCGTACCGTCGGTCTGTCCAACGAGGCCGTTCACTTCTGCATGGCCGAGCTTGCCGTAGATTACGATCTGAGGTCCGTTGCCAGAGGCATCGTAGCGTTCCTTGATGCGTTGTTGGAGCTTCAACACGACAGGACAAGTTGCGTCGACAATCTCAATTCCGGCCTCACGGGCAGCCCGGTAGGTGCTCGGCGGCTCTCCGTGGGCACGAAGCAGCACGCGGCAACCGCCGAGGCGGCCGAGGTCGGCGTGTGTGATGGTGCGCAGACCCTTGCGGCCGAGGCGTTCCACTTCCACGCTATTGTGGACGATGTCGCCGAGGCAGTAGAGTGTACCGCCGCGGGCAAGTTCCTTCTCGGCGGTGTCGATGGCACGCACCACGCCGAAGCAAAATCCCGATTCGCTGTCGATTTCTATACGGGCCATATTTTCAGATTCGTGCGGCGACAGCCTGACGGAAGCGGTCGAGAAGCCAGGCGTCCTGCTCGTCGAGGGTCATTTCTGAATTGTCGAGCGATATGGCGTCGTCGGCGCGTCGGAGAGGACTTTCTTCGCGGGTCGTGTCGATTTTGTCGCGGTGAACAACATTGGCGAGCACATCTTCGTAGCTCACCTCGGCGCCTTGTTCGACCATCTCCTTGAAACGGCGCTGGGCACGTGTTTGGGCGGATGCGTCGACAAAAATTTTGAGCTCGGCATCGGGGAAAACAACCGTGCCGATGTCGCGGCCGTCCATAACAATGCCGCGCTCGGCTCCAAGACGCTGCTGCATGGACACAAGAGCGTGGCGAACGGCCGGAATGGCGGCAACGGGCGACACGGCATTCGACACGCGCAGACGCCGTATCTCGCGCTCAACATCCACGCCGTTGAGCATGGTGTGCTGCGTGCCGTCGGGCATGAGCTCGAAGTCGATGTTGATGTGGGGCAGGGCGGCGGTGATGGACTCGGTGTCGGGCCTGCCGTCGCCGTTGATCATTCCGGCTTCCAGAGCGAAAAGAGTGACGGCGCGGTACATTGCGCCCGAATCGATATATCTGTATCCCACGGCTTTGGCGAGCCGGCGGGCCATTGTGCTTTTACCCGACGACGAAAAGCCGTCGATGGCGATTATGATTTTGTTTTGTGTCGGTTCCACAATATAATTATGTATGGCATCCGCTGCTGGCATGACCGTCAGCGGATGAGATCGTTGAAATTGTAGCTTAGGTTGACCATGAAGGTTGTGGCACCGCTATGCGGTTGGGCAAAGGCAAGCGATACGCCGAAACTCTTAACTTTCAGGCCGGCACCGAGTGAGAATCCGGATAGAAAGCTTCGGGCATATGTGCTCATGTCGGTGCGCGTCTTATAGTTATAGCCCAATGAGATATAGTAGTTGGGGCTCGATATGAGGTCGACGCCGAAGACAAGATGACGGAAGAGATTGCTCATGAATTTGTCTTTCACCACAGGCGTGCTTTCCGAAGTTCCGTCGCCGGTTTCGGTGAAAGGGAGGTGCCACTTGGTGAGATTCCAAGCCGTGATGGAGAATCGGAGGGGAAAGGAGCCGAATGACTGCGACCATCCCAGACGCACGTCGAACGGCAGGCGGTCGTATGTTTCGTTGAAGCGTTTCACCTGACCGCCGAGGTTGGCGAGGACGAGCGACAGCGAGAGATCTTTGTCGGAATCGAAATAATTTATGCCCAAATCGGTTGAAAGCGCGAATGCCGAGAACTCGGCATATGAGCTATATATGCCTTTGAGCGCTATACCGCCACGCAGACGGTCGGTGAAGTCATGTGCGAATTGGCCGCCGAAAGTAATGTCCTTCGGGCTGATGGAGCCAACTATCTGGCCTTCGGGCGTGGTTTCCTTGATGGAGCCGTAGCCGAAATACTGGATACCGGCCGACCACGCCCCTCTCTCACCGGCACTATGTGCATAACGGGCACCCGCAAAATTCGAACCGCCGATATAATGCATGTAGTTCATGCCCACCATATTGCTCATTTCGGGTCCGAGAAGAGCGGGGTTCTGATCGGCTACGCTGATGTCGTCGTCGACCAAAGTGATGTTCACTCCGCCAAGACCGTATATTTTGGCCGACGAGGTGACGTTGAGGAAATTATATGCAGTGCTGCCGTTCTGCGCCGAAACCATAAGGGCTGCGGCAAGCGCCGGAAGCAATGTTGATATTCGTTTTATTTTCATTTGCCGTGAGGGCTATTTTCAGTGCAAAGATAGCTACATTTATTCTATAACGCAAAATTTCGTTGTCTATTGCGTGAGCCGGTCAGGTGTGGGCTGAGCGAGATGGCTGTTGAAATTCTTTTTGGCTCGTGGATGGTGCGGATACGAAATTTTTGCTTACCTTTGCGTTCACATTCCTATGTATCTCGATATGAAACGACAGCTTTTCGCACTCCTCGCCATAGCGGCAATACCATACTGCGTCGCCTCGGAGCCGGTGGCCATCCCCGCGTTCATCGATGTATCGTCCAACAAAATCGAAGGCGATATTCCTCGCTTCCGCCATGGCCTCGAACGCTTGGGCGACAGTGCCGATACCGTTATTCATATAGTGCATATAGGCGATTCGCATATTCAGGCGGAATTTGTGACCTGTCGCCTACGCGCGCTCTTACAGGAACGCTACGGTGATGCCGGGCGCGGGCTCACGGTGCCTCTGCGTCTTGCGGGCACCAACCAGTCGCACGACTTCTCGTATGCCTTGACCTCGGGGACCGACGCGCCGTCACCCGTGCAGACCCGTCTGCTGAAATTTCCGTGGCCACTACATCCGGGATTCACAGGCATTGCCGTGCAGTATCCAGAGGCGCAGACAGTGACGTTTTCTGTGCCCGGCCATAAGTTCGACCGCATGAAGATCTATACCTCTTCGGGCGAACGCGAACTGACCCTTGCCCCGACCGACTCCGCAACGTTCGGTATTGACGCCGGCGAAACCCTCTACGGCACTTTTACAACCAACGGGCATCCGGGGGTTGTTTATTCTGCCATAGGCAACAATGGCGCCTGTTTCACCGATTACAGCCTCATCGACGGTTTCCCTAAATCGGTGGCCGCACTGCATCCCGACCTACTCATTCTCTCTATGGGCACGAACGAAGGATTCTCTACCATGACCGACGAGGAAATCCGGCGCTCCGTGCGGAATCTAATCCGTTCGTTACAGGCCAACAGCCCCGGCTCGGAGATTCTTGTGCTTGCGCCTATGGAGTGCCAGAAGAACCGTAACCATGGTAGCAAACCACTCTCCCCGTATTTCGACATAAACACCCGCGTGGCAGAGGCTCGCGCCATAATTGTTGATGAAGCCCGCAACTGCGGAGTTGCCGTATGGGACTTTTATCCCATCGCCGGCGGAGAGGGAGCCTCGGCACACTGGCTCGATGCCGGACTTATGAACAAAGATAGAATACACCTCCTGCGCCCCGGCTATGAGCTTGAAGCGCAATTACTATACGACGCCCTAACCAAATCTGAATAATGTATCGCAAAGGAAAATTATACTTCCGCTATGGCACTATGGGCTCTGCCAAAACGGCCCTATTGCTTACCACAGCCTATAATTTCGAAGAGCGCCACATGGACTACATGTGTCTCAAACCCATAATCGACACCCGCGAGACTGCGAACGTAATTCGCTCACGCATCGGAATCGAACGCGAATGCCGCTGGATATACGCCCACACCAATCTCTACGAGATGGCCCGGGAACTGTATATGAAAGACGGCCGGCTCGTCGACTGGTTTCTGATTGACGAAGCCCAGTTCCTCACCGAAGCCCAGGTCGACCAACTGGCGCGCATAGTCGACGATTTCGGCAGCAATGTGGTGTGCTATGGCCTGCGCACCGATTTCCAGACACATCTCTTCGAGGGCTCGCGGCGCCTTTTCGAAATCGCCGACACAATCGACGAGATAAAATCAACCTGCAATTGCGGGCACAAGACCATCGTAAATGCCCGCATCGATGCCGCCGGCAATTTTGTCGAGGAAGGTGCGCAGGTAGAAATCGGCGGCGACGAGCGCTATGTGGCCGTGTGCCGCAAATGCTGGCGCAACAAGCGTATAGAGCAGTCGCAGCGCGCAGTGCTTCCGCTCGAATTCGAAAACACAGACGATAAGTAACAAGAGCATGATTCTCTGCCAGATTGCCGATTCCGCCGTCTACCGCAATGTACTTCCCGATCTTGCCGTTGCCATCGACTGGCTGATGCAACATTTCGACACCTCGTTTGTTAAAGGAATATATGCCATTCCCACACCCGACGGGCGCGAAATCACTGTGAAATGCGAGGAACCGTCGTTGTCGCCTCGTGAAAAAGTGCAGCTTGAGGCACACCGTCGCTTCATCGACATTCATGTGCCGCTCAAAGGCACAGAAACCATAGGTTGGGCACCGGTGGGCGCCCTCCGCTACGAACGCCAGCCCTACGACGCCGGCAGCGATGTGGCTTTCTATGCCGATTCGGCACACAGTATGCTTCATGTCAAGGTGGGCCAGATGGCCATCTTCTTCCCCGACGATGCCCATGCTCCTAACATCGGTTTGGGTACTCATCGCAAACTGTGTATAAAAGTGCCTGTACCTCAGGCTCAATAATTCATTTCATGCTCCGAAATCTCCGCTTAGCTCTTTCAATAATGTTTGCCGTGCTTCTTTCGTGGGGTACGGCCAATGCCCTCACCGACATTAAGCTTCAGCCCGAAACCTTGCAGTACAAGGTAATGTACATATGGGGATTCATCCACAAAAAGGCAGGGAATGCCACGCTTACGCTCCGGCATACTCCAAACGAGTATGTGGCGCAGCTTTCCGCCTCGTCCGAGCCGTGGGCCGATAAGATTTTTCGCGTGCGCGACACACTCAACGGACGCATGACGCGCGCCGACTTCACACCTCTATATTATGAAAAGATAGCTCACGAAGGCAGTGAGTACAAGCACGACCGAGTGATATACGACTATACCTCACTCCCGACAGTCGGCGCCGATTGCTACCGCAAAGTATATAAAAAAGGGCAACTGAAAGTCGACGAGCAGCGGCACCTCGAAGCGGAAGGAGCGGCCGTCGACATGCTCACTTCCTTCTATTTCATGCGCACACTCCCATTCGAATCATGGACACCGGGACACGTAGAGAGGATTGATATTTTCTCGGGAAAGCGCAAGGAACTCCTCTCGATTGTTTACGGCGGTGTGGTCGACGTCGACCTTGACGGAAGCACCGCGCGGGCGTATCACATAACCTTTCAGTTTACATCGGGCGGCGGCAAAAAAACATCCGACGACATGGAGGCATGGATAGCTGCCGACAATTCGCGGATACCTCTGCGGCTCGAAGGCAAATTGCCTGTGGGTAAGGTACACTGCATCCTCACTTCGTCGACAGTCACTCATTAATCCATGGCCGATAACTATCTCGAAAACAAAATGGAGGAACACCGCCGCGGCGGTGCGGCTCCCTATCGCCGACACTTTACTCCCACCGGCAACAAGCCCGGAACCGCCGTTTTCGGAACCGAAGTCAATACCGTGCTGCTTGAAGGGCACCAACGGCTCGGAGAGTATCTCGAGGCTGTGGCCCGACGTTTCAAGTCGACAGGCGCCCGGGTAGCGTTCATATGTTCCGACAAAGCCTACGGCACACATTTTGCGCAGGAGAACAGCCTCGTATTCATTCCTGCGAGTGCCGCCGTGCCCGAAGCGTTCGCCACTCCGCACTTCAAGGCATCGGCCGATTCTGCAACCGGCTTGAGGGTGTATGCGCACGGATGCGAGTACACCGTCGAAATTGCACCCGATGACTCTCCGGCAGCAGTTGCCGACGCGCTGCTGCTCCTTTCTCTGCCGGCCTTCGTTTTCCTTCGCCATAAAGTTCGGTAAAATATCCATTGCGACTGCAAAAACGTTTGCGGGGGTGATGGAAATGTCGTAACTTTGTGCTGTCAAAACCAAGCCCAAAATGGACACACAAAGTTTGGTCGCTATCGACGACCTGAACCGCGACGACATTCTCGCCTTGCTCGAGCGGGCGCGGTTCTTCGAGCAGCACCCCAACTGTCGTCTTCTCGACGGCAAAGTGGTGGCCACGCTTTTCTTCGAGCCCTCCACACGCACACGTCTTAGTTTCGAAACCGCAGTAAACCGTCTCGGAGGTCGCGTTATCGGTTTTTCCGATGCCGCCACTTCGAGTACATCAAAGGGTGAGACGCTCAAAGACACCATAAAGATGGTGTCGAACTATGCCGACCTCATCGTGATGCGGCATTTTCTCGAAGGTGCGGCACGCTATGCCACCGAGGTAACCGACGTGCCTATCGTAAATGCCGGCGACGGCGCCAACCAGCATCCCTCGCAGACACTCCTCGACCTGTACTCTATCCTCAAAACACAAGGACGGCTTGACCATCTCACAATCGCCATGGTCGGCGACCTGAAATACGGCCGCACAGTCCACTCTCTTCTGCAAGCCCTCCGGTATTTCAAGCCCACATTTCATTTTGTATCGTCGCCCGAGCTGCGCATGCCGCAACAATATCTCGACTTGTGCAAGGAAAACGGTATAGAATATCACGAACATACCGAGTTCTCGCCCGAGGTAATCAACGCGAGCGACATACTCTACATGACCCGCGTGCAGCGCGAACGTTTCACCGACATTATGGAGTATGAGAGGGTGAAAAATCTCTATACGCTGCGCAACTGCATGTTGGCCGACTCAAAACCGACACTGCGCATTCTACATCCGCTGCCGCGCGTGAATGAAATCGACCGCGACGTCGACGACAACCCCAAGGCCTACTATTTCGAACAGGCCCGCAACGGCGTCTACGCCCGTCAGGCAATCATAACAAATGCCTTAGGCATAAATCCCTTGCAGAAATGAGCCAGCAGAAAACCGAACTTGCCGTGTCGGCCCTTGCCGCCGGTACTGTGGTCGACCATATTCCCGCCGACGCACTTTTCAAAGTGGCGCATATCCTCGGCATCGACAAAATGACCAATGGCGTGACCATAGGCAACAACCTTCCCAGCCGCCGACTCGGCCGAAAGGGAATCATCAAAGTCGATGGCATAGAGTTCGACCGCGCCACCCTCGACCGCATAGCCGTCGTTGCGCCATCTGCCACGGTCAACATCATCCGCGATTATACGGTGCTATCGAAGCACCCCGTTGAGTTGCCTTCGGTTCTCACGGGAGTGGTGCGTTGCCCCAATCCCAAGTGCATCACCAATCACGAACCGATGGCCACACGCTTCGACGTAGGCAATCCCGACGGTCCGGAGTTGGTGTGCCATTATTGCAATTGCCACGTGGCCGGCGCCGACGCCGTGATAATATGACATGAAAAGAGTCTGGAAACCCGGAACACTTGTCTATCCCGCCCCTGCCGTGCTGGTGAGTTGCGGCGATGCCGACCGGTCCAACCTCATTACGGTTGCATGGACCGGTACAATATGCACCAATCCGGCCTTGCTCTACATATCCGTGCGCCCCGAGCGTCATTCCTACGGCATAATAAAGAGCAACATGCAGTTCACCATCAACCTCACCACCGAATCGATGGTGCGCGCCACCGACCTTTGTGGTGTGCGCAGCGGAGCCGATTGCGACAAATGGGAACTCACCGGCCTTCATAAATATCCCGGTGTGGGAGTTCAGTGCCCGGCAGTGGCCGAATCTCCCATATCCATCGAATGTCGGGTGAAGAGCATACTGTCGCTCGGCAGTCACGACATGTTCATAGCTGAAGTCATCGACGTGCTTGCCGACGAAAGTTACTTCAATCCCGAAACCGACCGTTTCGAGCTCGAGCGCTCTGGTCTGGCGAGCTATTCGCACGGCGCCTATTTCGCTCAGGGTGTGCAGCTCGGTACTTTCGGATTCTCAGTAAGAAAGAAATCGTAAAATCCTTATCAACATACACTCACAATGCAAAACGATACAGCCATTTTCGACTTGATTGCCGCCGAGAACCGGCGCCAGACCGAGGGCATCGAGCTCATCGCTTCAGAGAACTATGTTAGCACGGAAGTGATGAAAGCCATGGGTTCGTGCCTCACCAACAAATATGCCGAGGGTTATCCCGGACACCGCTATTACGGCGGCTGCGAGGTGGTTGACCAAGTCGAAGAGCTCGCCCGCGAACGTCTCAAACGCCTCTTCGGCGCCGAGTATGTCAACGTGCAGCCACACTCGGGTGCTCAGGCCAACATGGCGGTGTTCATGGCTTGCCTGAACGCCGGCGACAAATTCATAGGCCTGAATCTCAGCCAAGGCGGTCATCTCAGCCACGGTAGCCCCGTGAATTTCTCCGGCCTGATGTTCACGGCATTGGAGTATAATGTAAATGCTGAAAGCGGCCTCGTTGACTATGATGCCTTCGAAGAAGTATGCCTCCGCGAACGTCCGAAGCTCATCATTGGCGGCGCCAGCGCATACTCGCGCGAATGGGACTACGCCCGCATGCGTGCCGTGGCCGACAAAATAGGCGCCATCTTCATGGTCGACATGGCCCATCCGGCCGGACTTATCGCTGCCGGACTGCTCGACAATCCTCTCAAATACGCTCATATCGTCACCTCTACCACTCACAAAACACTCCGTGGCCCGCGTGGCGGCATAATCCTCATGGGCAAGGACTTCGAGAATCCTTGGGGCAAAAAGACGCCCAAGGGACAGGTGCGCATGATGTCGTCGCTGCTCGACTCGGCCGTATTCCCCGGCGTACAGGGCGGCCCGCTGGAGCACGTCATAGCCGCCAAGGCCGTAGCATTCCATGAAGCGCTGCAGCCCGAGTTCCGTACATATCAGGACCAGGTACGCACAAATGCCAAGACTCTCGCCCAGGCCATGGCCGACATGGGCTATAAGATTGTGTCGGGCGGTACCGACAATCACTGCATCCTAATCGACTTGCGCGGCAACTATCCCGATCTCACCGGCAAGGTGGCAGAACGCGTACTTGTGGAGGCTCACATTACCGCCAACAAGAATATGGTGCCCTTCGACAGCCGTTCGCCCTTCCAGACCTCGGGCATACGCCTCGGCACTCCCGCCATCACCACACGCGGCCTGAAAGAGAACGAAATGGGCATAATAGCCGAACTCATCGACACTGTGCTGCGCGACCCCGAGAACAGCTCGACCATAGCTGCTGTCGGCGCCAAGGTAGTCGACATGATGAAGGACCGTCCGGTATTCGCATGGTAAACCCTACTGTCTGTACCGGTGCCGGTGTCTTTGCGGTGATTGTCGCTGCGGGCACCGGCACCCGTTTCGGCTCCGATATTCCAAAGCAGTTCTTGCCTTTGGGCCCGTCGACAGTGCTTATGACCACCGTCGACGCCTTTCACCGTGCGCTGCCCGAGGCAAAAATCATACTGATGCTGTCCGACGACGGCGATGCCATATGGCGCCACCTTTGCGAGAGGTACGCTTATGAGTCTCCTGCGACGATAGCCATAGGCGGCAGCACGCGAAGCGAAACCGTGCGCCGCGCCCTTGCCGCCTGCCGCGCGGAGGGAGCCTCCGACGATTCCGTAATCATGATTCACGACGGCGCACGCCCGTTGGTATCGCCGCAACTCATACGCAAGCTCATCAGCAGCGTGGCCGAAGGCAATGCAGCCGCCGTACCCGGCTATGCGCCCACCGATTCTGTGGAGGAGATGTGCGAAGGCTACGGCGTGCCCCGACTGCGCGACAACTACCGATGCGTGCAGACGCCGCAGACATTTCGTGCCGGAGCTATATTCAGAGCTTACGAAGAGGCGCTCAAACACTCCGACAGCCGTCTCGACAGTTCGGACGACGCCACAATCGCAGCGCAATACGGCGGATGCAGCATTGTGGTGGTCGACGGCGAACGGACAAATATCAAAATCACGCACCCCGACGACATCGTCATCGCCGAACTCTTCTTGGCTCGCAGGACAGAAGCTCATTCCTGACACATGTTCACTCTGGCGCGTACCGATATAAAGTTCATAAAAGGAATAGGCCCGGAGCGAGCCAAGCTCATGGCCTCCGAACTCGGCATACATACCGCCGCCGACCTGTTGCGCCACTTCCCGACGTCGTACATCGACAAGTCGAAAGTATACACCGTCCGCGAGCTCCATACCAACGCCGTCCCCCCCGATACATACGTTCAGGTGAAGGGGCGTTTTGTGAGCTTCAACATTCAGGGCGAAGGTGCGAAGATGCGTCTTACCGGTCTTTTCACCGACGGTACGGCCACATTGGAGTGTGTGTGGTTCAAAGGCATACGTTTCGTTCGCGACAAGCTCCGCGCCGGAAGCGTCTATCAACTATTCGGCAAAATATCTTCGTTCAACGGCTTCCTCCAAATGGTGCATCCCGAAGCCGATTCGCCCGATGCTGCCGTAACGGCGGAAACCGTGCGGCCGATATATCCTCTCACAGAGAAACTCCGGCGAAAGAATATAAGCGGCCGCACAATCCATGCAGCTGTCAATGCAGTCCTCGACGGGCTGAACCGCCCCATCGTCGACACTCTTCCACCGTCGACAGTGGACGCGCTGCGGCTTATGCCTCTCGACAAGGCTTTGCGTAACATCCACAATCCATCATCGGCCGCCGACCTCGACGCGGCAAGACTGCGCCTTAAATTCGACGAACTGTTCTTCATCCAGGTCGACATGCTGCGTCGCTCGCGCCGCCGTAAGGCCGAGCTTCAAGGATATGTGATGCCGAGGGTAGGGCGATGGTTCAACGATTTCTATTATCAGTGTCTGCCGTTCGAACTCACCGGCGCCCAGAAGCGCGTAGTAAAGGAAATCCGCGCCGACATAATGGGCGGCCGCCAGATGAACCGGCTCGTGCAGGGCGACGTTGGGTCGGGCAAGACTCTCGTGGCACTCATGGCCATGCTCCTCGCCATCGACAACGGCTTCCAGGCATGTCTTATGGCGCCTACGGAAATTCTTGCCGGCCAGCACTACGAGACTCTGCGCGGACTCACGGCGAAACTGGGCCTTAATGTAAGGCTCCTCACAGGGTCGACAAAGGCCAAGGAACGGCGCGACATAGCCGAACAACTTGCCGACGGGCGTCTCCATATCCTTGTAGGCACACATGCGGTGATAGAGGACAACGTCGAGTTTCAGAATCTCGGCATGGCCGTTATCGACGAACAGCACCGCTTCGGCGTGGCCCAGAGGGCCCGTTTGTGGGGCAAAAGCCGCATACCGCCGCATATACTTGTGATGACGGCCACACCCATACCGCGCACGCTGGCCATGACCGTCTACGGTGATCTCGACGTGTCGGTAATCGACGAGCTGCCACCGGGACGAAAGCCGGTGCAGACTGTTCTGCGTTTCGACAACAGCCGTCAGAAAATCGAAGCCGCCGTAAGGCGCCAACTCGACAGCGGGCATCAGGTCTATATCGTGTATCCGCTAGTCGAGGAGAATGAGAAACTCGACCTCAAAAGTGTCGAAGAGGGCTACGAATACGCCAAACGTGCATATGCTCCATATCGTGTAGCGCTCGTGCATGGCCGCCTCAAACCGGCCGACAAAGAGGAGCAGATGCAGTTGTTTGCATCCGGGCAGGCCGCTGTGCTTGTGGCTACGACCGTGATAGAAGTGGGTGTAAATGTACCCAACGCCACCACAATGATTATCGAGAATGCCGAGCGCTTCGGCCTGTCGCAGTTGCACCAATTGCGCGGACGTGTGGGGCGTGGAGCCGACCGCAGCTATTGCGTGCTCATGTCGAAGTACAATATCGCCGCCGCCACCCGCAACCGGTTGGAGATAATGACGTCGACCAACGACGGTTTTGTCATAGCCGAAGCCGACATGCAGCTCCGCGGCCCGGGCGACATCGAGGGTACGGCACAGAGCGGATTGCCTTTCGATTTGAAGATAGCCAATCCGGCCACCGACGGCCAAATCATCCAGCTCGCGCGACGTGCCGCCGAAAAACTTCTCGACTCAGACCCTTCGCTGTCGGCACCCGAGAACCAGGCATTCGCCCACGCACTCGCCGAACAGATAAAGCGCAATATCGACTGGAGTCAGATTAGCTGACCGAAAAATCAAACGTGCCGGGCATGGTCGGCCTGGCGGATGGCCACATGGCGTATCTTTCCCGATATGGTCTTGGGCAATTCCTTGACGAACTGTATGATACGGGGATATTTATAAGGCGCAGTGATGCGCTTCACATGATTTTGAATCTCCTTCGTGAGTTCATCCGGATTGCGGCTTTCATATTCCTTGGCCAGGACGATGGTGGCTTTCACCACTTGCCCGCGCACCTCGTCGGGCACGGCCGTAACGGCACATTCCACAACGGCAGGATGCGTGAGGCACGCGCTCTCCACTTCGAACGGGCCTATGCGGTAGCCCGACGACTTGATTACGTCGTCCTTGCGCCCCACGAACCAGAAGTAGCCGTCTTCATCGCGCCAGGCTATATCGCCGGTATGATAGTATCCGTCGTGCCACGATTCTCGGGTGAGTTCCGGGTCGTCGAGGTATTCGCGGAAAAGACCTACGGGCCGACGGTCGTCGGATATTCGGATTACGATTTCTCCTTCTTCGCCGGGCTTCGTGTCGTTCATATGGCTGTCGACCACGCGGATGTCGTACTGCGGATTCGGAAGCCCCATAGAGCCCGGGCGCGGCTTCACCCATGGGAATGTGCCAACAGTGAGCGTCGTCTCGGTCTGGCCGAAAGCCTCGCGCAGCTCGATGCCCGTAAGTTGGCGCCAGCGCTCGGCCACAGAGGCATTGAGAGCTTCGCCGGCGGTGGTGCACCATTCAAGTGCGCTGAGGTCGTAGGCCTTGATGTCCTCGCGGATAAGGAAACGGTAGACCGTGGGCGGCGCACAGAACGATGTGATGCGGTAACGTTCCATTTGCCTCAGAAGATTTTGTGGCACGAATTTGTCGAAATCGTATACGAACACTTCGGCACCGGCGAGCCATTGGCCGTAGAGCTTTCCCCACACAGCCTTTCCCCAACCCGTATCGGCCACGGTGAGATGGAGGGAACCCGCGTGAAGGTTGTGCCAATAGGCTGCCGTGACGATGTGGCCGAGGGGATAAGTGAAATCATGTGCCACCATCTTCGGCTCGCCCGACGTGCCGGATGTGAAGTAGAGCAGCATGACGTCGGAGTTCTCGTTGCGGCTCTCAGGCGCAACGAACGGGGCTGCCGCATCAACACCGCTGTCGAAGTCAAGCCATCCATCGGGACATACAGGTCCGGTGGAAACAAGGGTTTGAAGAGTAGGGCAGTCGGGGAAAGCCTCTTCGACGTGGGCGATGATGTCTTCGTCGCCGGCCGCTACTATCATTTTTATATCGGCTTTCTCGCAACGGTAAATTATGTCTTTTGTTGCGAGCAGATGCGTGGCTGGAATAGCGATGGCACCGAGTTTATGGAGTGCCATCATCGATGTCCAGAATTGCCAGTGTCGCTTGAGGATGAGCATCACGCGGTCGCCGCGACCAATGCCGGCCGACGCGAAGAACGATGCCGTGGCATCGGAGAGACGGGAAATATCGGCGAAGGTGAAGCGGCGCTCGGAGCCATTGGTATCGGTCCAGAGCAACGCCGGGCGCGAGGGGTCTTCGCGTGCGATGACATCTACAACATCGTAGGCGAAGTTGAAATTATCAGGAACATTTATGTGTAGATTCTTGCAGAAGTCATCGTAGGATGTGAACTCGCTCTGCGTCAAATACCTTTCAATCATAGAAGAAACGTTAGTTTTAC
>CABRZA010000026.1 GCA_902475285.1 uncultured Porphyromonadaceae bacterium | reverse complement strand
TCTCTCTTTACCAACGACATGTAGGCTTGGCCGAAGGGGGCGGTGTGGAGGATGATGTGGGGGATGGCGGCGAGGGTGGGGTGCGGGGGGAGGATGGAGATGTCGCGGCGATAGTCGGTGGAGCGTGTGCCGGAGGCTTTGTAGAGGGCTTCTTTGAGTGTCCAGGCGCGGAGCATGGCTTCCATATCGCCGGGGGGCAGCGTGACCAGCTCGGCTTCGGTGAGGATGCGGGGGAGGACGCGCGGGAGCTGGGTACGGGGAGTTTCGACGTCGATGCCTATGCTGTCGGTGTCGGCGGCGGGTACGGCTATCACTGCGCAGGCGGCGCAGTGGCTCACGGTGAGGGGGCGGCGGCTGCCGTCGGGCATGAGTCCCCACGGGCGCCCGTCGGCGTCGTTGACCTTCGCGGCACCTTGGCCGAAGGCCTCGACGACCAGCCGGGCCACTGCATCCTGCTCGACGCGGTGCCGTTCGCCACGGGGAATGTCGGCGGGCATTGCCGTGCTATATATCCGGATTCCGTCGATTTCAGTCAATTCGCACATAAGCGATGTAATTAAAAAATGTAGCCAATGCCGTTTACTTAGGATGTTTTCGAATACGCGAGTGGGCTGACACCCACTCGGATAAAAATGTCGCCGCTGACGCGGCTAATGCGCCTTATTGTTGATTTACACGGGCTTACGCCCGTGCCTACAAAATTGTCGCCGCTATGCGGCTTTTGGCGCGGCCGTTGGCCGCTTCCGTTAAGTAAACAGCAATATATTGCGCCTCTACTTTTATGTGGAGTCATTTGAGGTGCATGAGGAGGTGGAGGGCGTCGGCGCGGAGTGCGTCGACGACGGGGCGGAGGGAATCGACGGGCTCGGTACGTCCGGCAATGACTGTGGCTCCGCTCACCAGTGTGCCGTCGGCTCCGACGGCGAGGATCTGCACGGGGGTTGCCACGGCGTCGCGGCTCACGAGGAGCTCGCACACATATCTGTCGCCGGCGAGGGTGGTTTGTTCGGCTGTGGCGCCACCGAGGTTTAGGCTCATGCGTTGACGGCGGTTGGCCACGGCGAGGTCGAGGGTTCCGGGCTCGGGGCGCGCCACGGCAAGGTGGAAAGTGGCGCCATAGCGGGGATAGAGCACGTCGAGCCAGCCGTCACGGGGCGATGTTGCGCTTGTGGATGTGTTGATTTGCAGGGGTATGCCGGCGACTTCGACGGCTCGGTATTCGGCGGGGTAGGTGTCGATGCGGGCATATGCGCGGCGGCGGGGCACGGAGTTCTCTTCGCCTCCCCCGCAAGCGCTCGCCACCATTGCCAGGAGCGCGGCGGCAAGCAGGGCTTCACCGGGCCTCTTCATCTTCGGGCATCACGTTGACGCGGACCTCGGTGATGCGGTGGTCGGTGATTTCGAGCACCAGGAAACGGCATCGGCCGTAGACGAGGGGCTCTTTCTCCTTTGGGAAGTCGCCCTTTACGGCGAGCAGCATGCCGGCGACGGTCTCTACGTCTTGTGTCACGGCCTCATAGTCGTCGGCGTTGAGGCCGGTGACACGGAAGAAGTCGGTGAGAGGGGTTCGGCCTTCGAAGATGAAAGTGTTGTCGCGGAGGCGCTTGTAGGTGGTGTCGGGCTCGTCGTACTCATCGTCGATGTCGCCTACGATTTCTTCGAGGACGTCCTCGAGGGTGACGACGCCCTGTGTTCCGCCGAACTCGTCGACCACCACAGCCATGTGGAGCTTGAGCTTGCGGAAGTCTTCGAGCAGGTCGTCGATCTGTCGCGACTCGGGCACGAAGTATGCCTGGCGCAGGAGCTTGTGCCAGTCGAGGGTCTTGCTCTCGGGCTTGCCGATGTAGGGGAGCAGGTCGCGCGAGTAGAGGATGCCCTTGATGTTGTCCTGGGTGTCCTCGTAAGCGGGCATGCGCGAGTAACCGCTGTCGAGCACGATTTTCATCACCTCGTCGAAGTTGAGCCGCATGTCGAGGTCGGTGATTTCGACGCGCGGGGTCATGATTTCGGATGCGGTGGTGTCGCCGAATTTCAGAATTCCGGCGAGCATCTCCTTGTCGTCGGCACCCTGGGTTATTGCGAGTGCGCGCTCGAGCTCGTCGGGGGTAACGTTGTTCGCCTGCTTGGCCACGACGCGCTTGACGAGGTGCCCCGACTTGACGAGCATACCCGCCACGGGTGCGAGCAGGCGGTAGATTACGGACAGTCCCGAGCGGGCGAATACGGCCCAGCGCACGTTGTAGTTGTTGGCGTAGAGCTTGGGTATGATTTCGCCGAAGAGGAGGATAAGGAATGTGAGGATAACGGTCTGCAAGACGAAGCTGAGCACCTCGTTCATGCCGGCGAAGACAGGGCCGAGAGCGTAGTTGCAGAGCACGACGATGGTGACGTTGACCAGATTGTTGGCTATCAGGATTGTGGCGAGGAATCGCTGAGGGTCGGCGAGGAGACGGCGGATATGGGGGCCTTGGGGCCCGTCGTCGAGCTCCTCGAGCTGCTGGTCGGTGAGCGAGAAATAGGCCATTTCGCTGCCGCTCACGAAGCCCGACAGCATAAGGCACAACAAAGCCAGGCAAAGCGCAACAATCTGGCCGGCGCCGAAGGTGCCGACAGTGAGCGATATGCTACCGGGAAGAAGAAGAATTGTGTGTGCGGCCTCCAAGGCCGGCAAAGGGTCGATGTCCAAAATGAAAGATTTTAGTTTCTAAATAAGTAGAGTCAGGGAGCGGTGCTGAGCATGTATCCGTGCCCCGAGCGGTTTATGATGTGCGAGCCCACGGAGCCGAGTTTCTTACGCAGGCGCGAGATGTTTGTGTCGACGACGCGCTCGTTGATACCGGCGTCGGTGTCGTTCCACACCTTGCGGTGTATTTCCACACGCGACACGAAAGAGTCGACGTTCTTCATAAGAATCTGAAGTATGGCATACTCTGTTTTGGTCAAAGAGAGGGGCGTGCCGTCGAGTTTCACAGTCTGTGTGAGGGGGTCGACGGTGAGGTTGAAGAACTCCAGTGCGGGCCTTCGGACGCCTCCGTGGCGCCGGAGCACCGATTTGACGCGCGCAAGCAACTCACGGAGCGAGAACGGCTTGACGATGTAGTCGTCGGCGCCGGCGACGAGAGCGTCGATAACCATACGCTCGCTTTTGACGGGAGAGTACAGGATTACGGCCATATGCTCCGTGGCGGGGTTCTCCTTGAGGTCGTAGATCAGATCCATACCCGAGTACGGCTGCTTCATGGCGTCGACGATAACGAGCACCGTTGAGTCGAGGGCCTTGCTGTCGACATCCTCGGCCACCGGACATACGCTCACACCATAGCCCTCGCTGCGAAGGTTTACCCGCAGAAGGTCGGTGATGTTAGTGTCGTCGTCGACGATTAATATGTCTCCCAAAGAGGGCGAGGTGGTCATCGGAGTGAGTTTTTTTATTCTCGGGCACAAAATAACAAAATTTGGCGCAATTATGCTATATCAGTAACAGAATTGTATTGTTTTTGTTCTCAAAAATTATTAAAAACGGCCTTGTGAGTACTCCTCGGGCCGATTTTTATGCCGGGAGCGTCGAAAAATCGCCGCCGGTCAGGACTGTGGCCGGCGGCGTGGATGTGTTTGTTGTGGGTGGTCAGCGAATGAGGACGGTGCGGGAGAAGTCGCCGCTGTGCACAATGACTACTGTTCCGACGGCGAGTCCGTCGACGGTGTGCGTGCCTTGGTCGAGGCGGCCGGTGAAGAGGGTGCGGCCGTCGACGGCGTATACTTCGGCATCGATGCTGTCGGCCATAACGCTGACGGTGAGTACACCTCCGCGGCTGTAAGCATCCCACATATGGCGTTCGGCCGTGGGGTCGTCGCAGCCGGCGGTGCGGTCGCTTATTGTGATGTTGTCGAGCATGAATCGCTTGCCCGAGGTCTCGCGGAGGCGCATCATTGCGTTGCCGGCCACGTTGGCCGTCACGGTATATTCCTTCCAGTTGGCGTCGGCAATCTCGACGGTGCCCTTTATGGCCCAAGTCTTGCCTTCGTCGGTGCTGGTTTCGATGACGAGTACCGGGAGGTCTTCGGTTGCCGTCCAACGCTGTGCCCAGAATGTTACGGTGCCTATGCCTCCCTGGCGCGGGGCTGCCATGGCAATGACCGCGCGGCAGTTTCGGCCGCCGCGGAGGGCCTGCTCGCCGGCGTATGCTTTGTCGGAAGGCCATATGCCGGTGTCTTCCAGATTCCAAGTGGCGGCCGAGCCGAGATAGGTCTGGTTCTCGTAGGTGTCGTATTTGCCCGTTGGCTCGAAGTCCTCGAAGAAGGTTGGGGTTGCCGATACATTGCCGCTCACAACGGCGCCGTCGTTGAAGTAGCTTCCGGCGCGGGCCACTATCGATGTCTCGAAGGTGCCGGCTTCGGCGCTGTTGAGGCGGAGGTAAAGACGGCTCTCGTCGGGGCTCATCGTTATGGTCTGCGACCAAGCGGAGCGGTCGAGCGATAGCTCGAATGGAGCCTTGACGGATACTTCGACGTTGTCGGTGATGTTTTCTATGCTCACAAGAATTTCGGCTTCCTCGGAGGGCTCGCCGGGAGCGGTGCTGAAATATAGGTCGCCGTCGAAGAGGAATTCGACCAGAGGCATGGCCTCGGCGGTGCGGACCTTCACGGTGTTGCTGGTGAGTGTCTGCGACTTGAGGTAATAGGCGTAGTCGGTGAGGTCGTTGAGGTGGGCAACGGTGTGGCTGCCGGCCTGAGCGTTTACTTTCACGGGATAGCCTTCGAGGATGCCTGCGTCGTCGGTGACGTAGAGCGAGTAGCAGCCTTGGGGGTCGGCGTCGCCGACGTAGGTCCAGTTGGCCACGAACGACTCGGATGTAATCTCGGTAGCCTCGTCGGCGGGGAGTCCGTCGACGGCGGTGCCTTTGAGGTTTACAGTCGATTTCTTCGTGCCCGTTGCCACTGTGAGTGTGCCGGTGTGGCTGCCGGTGGCGGCGGGGGTGTAGACGAGTGTGGCTGTGGTGCCGGCGTTGGCCGACGCAGCGCTGATGCTGGCCGGAACGACACTGAACGGCGCTGTGGCGGTGAGAGTTACGGCGTCGGAGGCGTTGGTGGTCTTGATCTGTACGGTGCGCTCAACCTTTATGCCGGGTGCGCTCTTGCCCATGTCGACCGTGGAGCCGGCAACGGGCTGGTTTATCATGATTTCAAGGACACCGCTTGCTGTCCATGGTGAGGAAGCCTTGTCGCCCCAGATGTGTTCGGCGAGCTCTGGATGGTCGATGAAGGGGTTGCGGTTGCCCTGGACTTTTGCCACGGCGTCGTTGCGCTTAGTCTCGCGGCTGCTCACGGGGTCCTGACGGTGCCATTTGAGGAGGAGGTTGATAGCCCATGTCTTGAAGAGGGGGAAGTTGTTGCCGGCTAGCATATCGGAGTGCCACGACGCGGTGCGCGTGTAGTAACATGCCGCCATGTAGAAATATGTGCGTGCGAGGTCGCCCTTGTATTCGTCGTCGGGTTCGAAAACGGTGCCGCTGTATCCCGAGAACGTCGATGATCCCAGACGTCCCAGAGCCTTCACGTTGCCGGTGGCGGGGAGGGTTGTGCCGCGCGAGCATTCGCCGTAGGGATGGTTGCTGCGCTGGCCGTTGACCTTACCGTCGGTGGGATAGAGGTGGTGAAGGTCGGAGTACATTGGCGAGGCGTCGTCGAACCAACTCTTGGGGAATGAGTGCTCCTTGTTGTAGCAGTCGCCCACCACGGAGTAGTTGCCGCACTTTGCGGAGGGGTTCCAGTGCTTGGTGGAGTAGATGTCCCACAGGGTACCGTCGGGATATGCGTCGGTCTGTGGATAATAGTTGTTGAGGCTCTTGTAGCTCAGCGTGGTGTGGTTTGAAATCACGCCGTTGAGAGCCTGCAGGAGGTTGCGGCCGCTTTTATTCTCGCAGCTGTTGTAGTAGCCCGATGGTGCGGCGGCATATCCCGAAAATGCGGCGGCCAACATGGCCACGCCTATTAAGCATTTTAGATTCATATCAAATATAGTTTTCCATGTGCGCCGTGGCTCACGGCGTTTTTTAGGGGACGGACTGCGAAGTTAGCAATAATCCTTCGATAATCAAAAGATTTTGCATTTTTTAGGGCGATGTGTGCCCTCAGCGATGGAAAATGATGCTGTTGCGGCCCGAGGGGCTTACTTTGAGCGTCACGGTGGCGTTCTCGATGAGTGGTATGTTGTGGTCGACATGGCCCACGGGCACTCCGTAGGCTATTGGGAACTTGCAGTCGGCCGTAACCTTGGCTATCATGCTCTCCATGTCGTCGAAGTTGTCGTCGGGCTTGTATTCGGTGAACTGTCCTATGATGAGGCCGCGTAGGTTTTTCAGTACGCCGCTGAGGCGGAGCTGGTAGAAGATGCGCTCTATCTTGTAGATGGGCTCGGCCACATCCTCGACGAAGAGTATGGTGTCGGGCTGCATGATGTCGTAGGGGGTGTTTATTAGCTCGGCGAGTACGGCAAGATTGCCACCCACGAGTCGTCCGGTGGCAATGTCCTGACGGTCGAGAGGGTGGGCGTCGAACACATATGCGGGGCGTCGGCCTTGGAGGATGTCGAATAGCGCGGCGTTGTCTTCGTTGTCGGCGCCCTCCTTTATGGCCGCGCACATCGAGGAGTGTATGCTCGCCACACCCTTGCTTGCCATCAGGGCGTGGAGCGCCGAGATGTCGGAGAAGCCCACGACCCATTTTGCGTTGTCCTCGATGGGTAGGGCAGCCAGGCGGTCGAGGTTGTGCACCACGCCGTAGCCTCCGCGCGAGCAGATGATGGCCTTGTAGTCGGGGTTTAGGAAGGCTTCGCGGAGGTCGGCGAAGCGTTCGTCGTCGGTGCCGCTGAAATGGCCGTATTTTCCCAGTGCATGTGGGAGTACCACCGGCTCCCATCCCTGTTGGCGAAGTACGGGCAGGGCTTCGTCGACGATTTCGGGCTTGACGGGGCCTGCGGGCGAGATTATGGCTATCTTGTCGCCCTTGGCGAGGGGCGCGGGAAACTTGATGTCGGGCTTGCTCATAGTCAGTAGAGTTGTTTGTAAAATTCCCAAAGCGCCACGGCGGCCGATACGGTGACGTTGAGCGAATGTTTTGTGCCGCTCTGGGGTATTTCGAGCCACATGTCGGCGCTGTCGACGATGGCGGGGTCGACGCCGTCGACTTCGTTGCCCAGCACGAGGGCGTATTTCTTGGCGGGTTCGGCACGGAAGGTGTCGAGGGCCGTGCTGTCGAAAACCTGTTCGAGACACACCAGGGTGAAGCCTTCGGCGCGGAGGTGCTCCACGGCTTCGGCCGTGGTGGGGTAATAGGTCCAAGCCACGGTGTCTTCGGCTCCGAGGGCGGTTTTATGTATTTCGGGCGATGGCGGGGGCTGCGATATGCCGCAAAGCGCTATCCCTGCCACGGCAAAGCAGTCGGCCGTGCGGAAGAGCGAGCCTATGTTGTTGAGCGACCGCACGTTGTCGAGCACAACAACCACGGGCAACTTGCGTGCAGCGGCGAACTCCTCGGGCGTGAGGCGCCCCATGTCCCATATGGTTTTCTTTTTCATACGGCAAAGATACAAAATCCGCGCCATAACTCCGAATACTTCTCAAAAAACGCGAATTTTGAGAAGTATCGGGTCAATACTTCTCAAAAAAGCCGTTTTTTGAGAAGTATTCTAACGGAGGCCGGTGCGCTGCTGGGCTCCGCCGGGGAAGTAGTTGCTGCTTCCGCCCTGGCGAGGGTTGCTGCTGCCTCCGCGGCCGTTCTGCGAGCCGAAGGGGTCGTAGAATTCGTCGTCCTCGCTTTCGTCCTCATCCTTGGGCGCTTCTTCGCCGCGCTTGAGCTTGGGCTTGTTCTTCTTTATGGCGTAGGGCTTCTGGAGGTCGAGGGGGAGCTCGGTGATGTCCCAGGTCTGCTCCACGTCCCAGTTCTTGCGGAGGTCGAGTTTCTTGGCGAAATAGTATACTTCCTCGGGCTGTACGGAATCGAGCGGCGAGCCGGTGTCCCATTTGCCGTTGTGGTTGTCGTCGATGGTAAGACGGGCGTAGTAGGTGCCCGGATTTACGAGGCGGAAGGCCACTTGCGCCGTGCCTTCGGGCTTGACGACGGTGTAGAGGGGCTTGTCGGAGCTGTTGAGAAGCTCAACCACGGTTTGCACGCTGTCGAGGCCGGGGAGAGTGAGAAGGAGATTGGAGTAGTCTTCGGGGTTCTTGACGGTGAACTCGTGGCGGAAAGGTTTGTTCCACGGGCCGTAGATGCTCGTGGCCGCGAGGGTGTCGACTTCCAGGCGGTATGTTGCGCCTGCCTGCCACGGCATGTCGAGGCGGAAGCGTAGCAAAGGGTCGAGGCTGTCGGTACGCAGCACGAAGGGCAGGGCGTTCCACAGGGTGTCGTCCTTTATTGTCAGGTGCACGCCTGCTGTGTCGAGGCGCGCCAAGGGGAGGGTGTGCTCTACGATGACGGGCTTGTTGAGGTCCTGCTGAGCCGAGGTGACGGCCTTGAAGAGGAGGTATTCCATATCGGCCGGCGGAAGCCATGTGGTATCGCCCGAGATGGTGTCGACGGTGAAGCGGGGCTTGTCGTCGTTCTTTTTCTTTTCTTTCTTTTTCTTCTTGTCGGTGTCGCGGAAGAAGAAGCGGAGGGTGTCGGAAGCCCATATTTTCTGCTCGAGGCTGTCGAGCTTTTGGTAGCGTACGGCCAGGCGGAGCGAGTCGGAGGCCACGACGGCAGTGTCGGCAATCCAGTATATGAGCGAGTCGCCGGTCGCGTTGGTGTGCCGGAGGGCCCACAGGCTGTCGGGGCGGCCTGCACCAGGCGCGCCGTCGACGATGGTGAGGGTGGGCAGCGAGTCCTGCGGAGCGCCGAAGTTGAGGGTTATCTTGCGTCGCTCGGGGCGCTTGTAGTCGGCGAGGTAGGGAGCCTTGTAGCCCACGTTGAACCATGTGAGCAGCACGTCGTTGGGCAGATATCGCACGCCTTCGCGGTGCACGAGGCTGTCGCTGCCGTCGGCGGCGTAGAGGGTGTCGGTGAGCGCGAAAGTCTCGGTGGTGGGGACATAGATGGAGTCGCTGAAAGCGATGTCTTCCGAGCGGTCCCAATGGTAGTCGCGGTTAACGTCGTTGATTGCGAATATGCGGTATTTTCCCTGGGGTAGGTTGCGGATGGTGAACTGGCCGTACTGGTTGGTGCGCGCTATGCGCTCCATGGGGAGGGTGGTGAGGGCTGTGTCGGACAGATTTGAGTATACGCCCACGAGCATTCCCTGGGCCGGTTCGAGATTCTCGGCCTGGAGCACCATTCCCGATATGCGCAGGGTGTCGATTGTGTCGCCGGTGGAGAAGTCGAGGGCGAAGCCGTCGAGGATGTTGCCCTCGTTGAGGTCCTTGATGGCGTCGGCGAAATCGACGGTGTAGGTTGTGTTGGGGAGGAGGGTGTCGCGGAAGTTTACGGTCACCTGGCGTCCGTTTGCCGATATCTGTGGCGGGGTTTTCTGAGCGGGCGACACCACAACCTTGGTGAATGCGTCTTCGAGCTGGACGTTCTCGTCGAAGTATACCTGCATGCGTGTGCGGGTCACACCCGTAGCTCCCGGCGCAGGGTCGGAGCGCATGAATACGGGCGGGTCTTCGTCGCGCGCGCCGCCTTCGGGGCGCCCCATGCTGGCGCATGCCGCCAAGCCGCAGCACAGCACGGCCCACAGCAGCAGGCGCATGGCGGTGGCGGGACGTAGGGAGAGGCGGGGCATGGCGGAAAAGGAAATTTTGACGGAAGGTCAGTACTGTCGCTCGATGACGAAGTCGAAGAGCTCGGCGAGCTGTCGGCGCACTTCGCCGTCGGGTATTGCCGCGAGGCGTTCGCAAGCCTGCTGGCGGAGGTCGCGCATCACTTCGTAGGCTGCGTCGATGCCCCCGTTGGTGCGGGCGAAGGTCAGTATGCGGTCGATTTCGTCGTCGCTGAGCGAATCATTTTTAAGAAGCTGCACTATCTCGTCGCGTCCGGGGGTTTCGCGGTCGAGGGCGAGGAGCAGCGGGAGCGATACTTTGCCTTCGCGCAGGTCGTTGCCAGTGGGCTTGCCCACCGTGGCTGAGCGGAAATAGTCGAAAATATCGTCGCGAATCTGGAAGCAGCGTCCGAAGAGCAGTGCATACTCAGCGAGGCACTCCGTGGCCTGGGGTGTGGCACCGGCCGCCAGGCATCCCATGCGTGCTGCCGACACGAAGAGCGACGCCGTCTTGTAGTCGACGATGCGGAAATAGCTGGGGCAGTCGATGTTGTGGCCGCGGGCGTTGTCGATTTGGTCGATTTCGCCGAGTGAAAGGTCGCGGCCGAGGAGGCAGAGGGTGTCGATGATTCGTATGTCGCCTGTGGATATTGCTTCCTGCATGGCCGACGAGGTGAAGAAGTCGCCCACGAGTACGGCTACATGATTGTCCCACACGGCGTTTACCGTCGGCGCGTTGCGGCGTGTGTCGGAGTTGTCGACAACATCGTCGTGGATGAGCGATGCGTTGTGGAGCAGCTCCACGGCAGCTGCGGCGGCGAGAACTTTGTCGTCGACCGCGCCGAAAATTTTGGCACACATTATGAGCAACAGCGGACGCAGCTGCTTGCCTTTGGTGCGAAGCAGCGACATCACAATGCCGCTCATCATTGGATTGGAACTCTCCAACCGCTTTGTTATGCGCGCATTAAGCCTGTCTAAATCGGCCTGGTGCGCCAGGGTAATCTTTTCGAGTGGTGTCATCATTGCTCAATGATGCGCAAAGATACGAAAAAAATCGCCAGTCCACAAAAAAATCAAAAAACAGCCGGATGTCGGCCGACCACTTCAATAGCACAGGCTTCATCACTCATCCCTTTGCCTTCATACTTACTTACAGGCCGGGGATGGTGGGGTCGGGCAGGAGCTTGAAGCTCATGCGGTGGAGCGGGGTAGTGCCGAGGGCGGCGATGGCGGCGCGGTGTTCGGCGGTGGGGTAGCCGGCGTTGCGCTCCCAGCCGTAGCCGGGGTAGCGCCCGGCGGCTTCGGTCATGTAGAGGTCGCGCTCGGTTTTGGCAAGAATGGAGGCTGCGGCGATGTTGGCGAAGCGGCCGTCGCCCTTTACGAAGGTGCGCCAGGGCACGTTGCCGTAGGGCTTGAAGCGGTTGCCGTCGACGGCTACGGCGCCCGGCTGCGGGCTGAGCTGCCGCAGGGCGCGGTGCATGGCCTCGATGGAGGCGTTGAGGATATTCATGCGGTCGATTTCTTCCGGGCCCACGAGTGCCACGGCCCATGCCACGGCGCGTTCTTTTATGAGTTCGCGCAGCTCCATGCGGCGCGCTGCCGAGAGCTGCTTGGAGTCGTTGAGCCACGGATGCGAGAAATCGTCGGGAAGAATTACGGCTGCCGCGGCCACCGGTCCGGCCAGACAGCCGCGGCCGGCCTCGTCGCATCCGGCTTCGAGGCATCCGGCCTCGGAGCATGCCGGCAGGGGCTTAGTCAAGGAGGTCATAGTTGATTACATTCTCAACCAGATAGAGGCTTTCGATGTCGGAGCGGAGCACTTCGATGTCGTCGTAGTCGGGGTTGGTGCTGTGGAGGATGACCTTGGCCGGGTCGTCGTGACGCCGCACGGTCTTCACCAGACGGAAGTCGGGAAGCACCACCACATATATGCGTCCCCATACGAGCGTGCTGTCGAGCGGCACGGGGCGGATGGAGATATAGCATCCTGGTAGCAGACGCGGTGTCATGGAGTTGCCGTTGACGCGCACTATCGGCCAGCGGGTGTTTATGCCGGGGAGCTTCACGCGCCCTATGATATGCTCTTCGGTGAACATGCGGCTCAGAGGCGCCGTGCCGGCGTTGACCACCACGTCGTAGACGGGCGCGCCCTCGTCGGTGTCGGCCCTGCTTTCGGTTGTGCGCGGGAAGGGCAAGCCCTCGCCGTCGACAAGCCACGCCTTCGACACGCCCAGGTTGACCACCACGCGGTTTATGAAGCCCTCGGTGAGCGGCAGTTTCCCGCTCAGCACGCGCGACAGATAGCCCGGGTCGAGGCCCGACTGCTTGCAGAAGGTGCTCTGGTTGTGGCGTGTGAGCTTGATGAGATAGCGAAGACGGTCGGCCGGCGTCGCCGTTGAGGGTGGAACATCGGGAGTGTTGATTTGCGTATCCATAATATTGTAATAGATGAGACGATAATCCGTCACACAAAATTACAATATTATTTGCAATCCTGCAACGTTTTGCTTTGAATTTGTCAAAAAAACTATTATATGCGCTCCTTGCCCGGCGTAAATTCAATTCGGTGATTGCTGCCTTCTGCGACAATCAGTGTAAATGGCACCATATGTGGAATGCGCAAGGTCTGGCGGAGAGCCTTGTTTCGGGATGTCAATAAAATTCTGCGAATAACACGCGTTGTATAATGAACATCCGAAAAAATTGATTAAATTTGCGCCATGAAGAATGTCCTGAAATCTGTTCCCCTATTTGCAGCCGCTCTCGCAGCCATATTCTTCACAGTCATGGCTTTGGTGCTCCCGACTCCCGCACTCGCTGCGGGGCACAGCTTCACGGCCGGCGACAAAACCTTCCTCCTCGACGGCGAACCCTTTGTGGTGAAAGCCGCCGAGCTGCACTATCCGCGCATCCCCGAGCCATACTGGGACAACCGCATAAAGCTCTGCAAGGCCCTGGGCATGAACACGGTGTGCCTCTACGTGTTCTGGAACGCCCACGAGCCGCAGCCCGGCGTGTTCGACTTCGAGGGGCAGAACGACCTCCGCAAGTTCGTGGAGCTCTGCCGCGACAACGACATGAAGGTCATCCTCCGCCCCGGCCCCTATGTGTGCGCCGAGTGGGAGATGGGCGGCCTGCCGTGGTGGTTGCTCAAAAAGAAAGACATCCGCCTGCGCGAGAACGACCCCTTCTTCCTCGAGCGTGTCGACCTCTTCCAAAAGAAAGTGGCCGGGCAGGTGGGCGACCTCACCGTGGCCCACGGCGGACCGATAATCATGGTGCAGGTGGAGAACGAATACGGTTCCTACGGCATCGACAAGGAGTATGTGGGAAGCATCCGCGACATGTTGCGCCGCAACTTCGGCTCCGACGTGACGCTCTTCCAGTGCGACTGGTCGTCGAACTTCCTCGACAACGGCCTCGACGACTTGGTGTGGACCGTGAACTTCGGCACCGGAGCCAACATCGACCGGCAGTTCGAGCGCCTGCGCCAGGTACGCCCCCGGACGCCCCTTATGTGTTCCGAATTTTGGAGCGGATGGTTCGACAAGTGGGGCGCCAACCACGAGACGCGCCCCGCCGCCGACATGGTGGCCGGTATCGACGAGATGCTCTCCAAGGGCATATCGTTCAGCCTCTACATGACCCACGGAGGCACGAACTGGGGACATTGGGCCGGCGCCAACTCGCCCGGCTTCGCCCCCGACGTCACCTCCTACGACTACGACGCCCCCATCTCGGAGTCGGGCCAGACCACGCCCAAATACTGGCAGCTTCGCAAGATGCTCGCCCGCCACACCGGCGGCGCCAAGCTGCCCTGCGTACCCGCCGCGATAAAGTCGATGGCTTTGCCCGCATTCACATTCACCGAGTTCGCCCCGCTCTTCTCCAATCTCCCCGCCCCCAAGACCGACCGCGACATACGTCCCATGGAGGAATACGACCAGGGCTTCGGCTCCATCCTCTACCGCACAACTCTCCCTACGCTTCCCGCCGGCGCTCTCCTCACCGTGAGCGACCCGCACGACTACGCCCAAGTGTTTGTCGACGGTAAGTTTATAGGCAAGCTCGACCGCCGCAACGGCGAGAAGGAGCTCGTGCTTCCGGCATGTGCCAAGGGTGCCGTGCTCGACATTCTCGTCGAGGCTATGGGCCGCATAAACTTCGGCCGCGCCATAAAGGACTTCAAAGGCATAACCGACCGAGTGACCCTCACCGAGTGCCGCGACGGCCGCGACTTCGTGTGCGACCTCAAAGATTGGACCGTATACAATATCGACGACAAGCCCGACTACTACAACTCCGCTGCGTTTAAGCCTTTGGCCGAAGCTGTCAGGGGCTCCGACGGCCGCCTGCCGCGCGGCATATACCGCGCCACATTCAAGGTGAAGAAGCCTGCCGACACCTTCCTCGACTTCGAGAGCTGGGGCAAGGGCCTTGTCTACGTCAACGGCCATGCTCTCGGCCGCATATGGGAGATAGGCCCGCAGCAAACGCTCTACATGCCCGGTTGCTGGCTCCGCGAGGGCGACAACGAAATCGTGGTGTTCGACATCATGGGTCCGCGCGAGGCCCGCTCGATGGGCCGCGACAAGCCCGTGCTCGACAAACTGCTCCACCACAAGCGCCCGCTCCACCGCGAGGAGGGCGAGGAGCTCGACCTCACCGGCCTTACTCCTGCCGTCGCCGGCACCTTTGCCCCCGGCAACGGGTGGCAGGAAGTGCGCCTCGACGCTCCGCAGCGCGGACGCTATGTGTGTCTTGAATTTGTCGACGCCCTCGACGGCAAGGACGTGGCCTCCATGGCCGAGTTCTATGTGGTCGACGCCGACGGCAACCGCCTGTCGCGCGAACCGTGGCTCGTGGACTACGCCGACAGCGAGGACGTGGCCGGAGGCAACCATTCGGCCGACAAGATGTTCGACCTCCAGGAGTCGACATATTGGTCGACAGTCCCGGGTGTCACTTATCCCCACTATCTCGTACTCGACCTCGCGGGCACGCGCAACCTCTCGGGCTTCCAGTATCTCCCCCGCATGGAGGCCGGCGTGCCCGGAGGTGTGCGCAACTACCGTATATATCGGCAATGAGCCTTTTAAGAAAGTTATAAATAAACCCTCATCGATTAATCAGTCAGAATAATATTGCCATGAAAGAACAAATCAAAGAAATCTTCTCTTCGCGCTTCAACGAGAAACCGGCAGTCTACGCTTCGGCCGGACGCATCAACCTCATCGGCGAACACACCGACTACAACGGAGGCTTCGTCTTCCCCGGTGCCATCGACAAAGTCATCATGGCGGCAATCGCCCCAAACAACACCGACAAGGTGCGCGTGTTCTCCATCGACATCGACGACTACGCCGAGTTCGGCCTCAACGAGGAAGACGTCCCCGCACAGTCGTGGGCACGTTATATCTTCGGCGTATGCCGCGAAATCGTCAAGCGCGGCGGAACAGTCGAGGGCTTCGATGCCGTTTTTGCCGGCAACGTGCCCCTCGGTGCCGGCCTCAGCTCCTCGGCGGCTTTGGAGAGCTGCTTCGCATATGCCCTCAACGACCTCTTCAACGACAACAGCATCGACAAGTTCGAGCTCGCGCGCATCGGCCAGTCGACCGAGCACAACTACTGCGGCGTGAACTGCGGCATAATGGACCAGTTCGCCTCCGTAATGGGCCAGAAGGGCAAGCTCATGCGCCTCGACTGCCGCTCGATGGAATTCGAGTACTTCCCCTTCAACCCCGAGGACTATGAGCTCGTCCTCATCGACTCGCGCGTGAAGCACGAACTCGCCGACTCGCCCTACAACAAGCGCCGCGCATCATGCGAGCGCGTGGCAAAGCGCCTCGGCCTCGAAACACTCCGCGACGCCACCATGCCAATGCTCAAATCGATACGCACCGACATCTCCGCCGAAGACTACTTCCGAGCCAAGTTCGTAATCGAGGAAAAAGACCGCGTGCTCGCCGTGTGCGACGCCCTCAATGCCGGCGACTACGAAACCGTAGGCCGAAAGATGTACGAGACGCACCGCGGCCTCTCCGACGACTACGAGGTGAGCTGCGAGGAGCTCGACTTCCTCAACGACATCGCAGCCGAATGCGGCGTCGCCGGCTCGCGCATAATGGGCGGCGGCTTCGGCGGCTGCACCATAAACCTGGTGAAGAAAGACCTCCGCGACAGCTTCGTGGCCGAGGCTTGCTCCCGTTTCAAAGAAAAATACGGCCACGAGCCCAAAGTATATCCCGTGGTAATCAGCGACGGAGCCCACAAGGTGGAAGACGCTGAAAACTAAATTATTTATAAATGGAATCTAAGAAAACAGTTCTTATCTCCGGCGGTGCCGGCTACATAGGCACCCACACCGCCGTCGAGCTTATCGGCGCAGGCTACGACGTGGTAATCATCGACAACCTCACCAACTCCGAGAAAGCTGCCGTCGACGGCGTGCGCGCCATCACCGGCAAGGACGTGGTGTTCGAGGTGGTCGATACATGCGACAAGGTCGCACTCCGCCGCGTGTTCGAAAAATATCCATTCGACTCCGTAATCCACTTCGCCGCCTACAAGGCCGTGGGCGAGTCGATGGACGAGCCCCTTAAATACTACCAGAACAACCTGGTGTCGTTCATGAACATCGTCGAGATGATGAAGGAGTTCAACCGTCCCAACGTCCTCTTCTCCTCATCGGCAACGGTCTACGGCGACGCCGAGACTCTCCCCGTCACCGAGCGCACGCCACGTCAGCCCGCCACGTCGCCCTACGGCAACACCAAGCAGATTGCCGAGGACATCCTCCACGACTGCTGCCGAGCCTACCGGGGACTCTACGGCATAGCCCTCCGCTACTTCAACCCCATCGGCGCTCATCCCTCGGCACTCATCGGCGAGCTCCCCCGCGGCGTGCCCAACAACCTTGTGCCGTTCATCACGCAGACTGCTGCCGGTATCCGCAAGGAACTCAGCGTGTTCGGTAACGACTACAACACCCCCGACGGAACCTGCCTGCGCGACTACATCGACGTCGTCGACCTCGCCAAGGCCCACGTCGCAGCCGTCGACCGCATGACATCCGGCAAGATGGCCGAGAACTACGAGATTTTCAACGTCGGCACCGGGCGCCCGGTATCGGTCCTCGAGCTGGTCACAACATTCGAGAAGGTCAACGGCATCAAGCTGCCATATAAGATTGTGGGTCGCCGTTCGGGCGACGTCCCGGCCGTATGGGCCGATACCGCCCTGGCCAACGACGTGCTGGGTTGGAAGGCCGAGCGCTCGCTCGACGATACCCTCCGTTCGGCATGGGCCTGGGAAAAACACGTCCGCAACATCTGATGGCTGTCCTGCGCAAATTTCCTTCGGAGTCGGGTGAGATTACTCACCTGACTCTTACCAACGCTTCCGGCGCATCGGTGGTGCTCTCCACCGTCGGCGCCGGAATAGTGGAGGTCAACGTACCCGACAGCAAGGGCCGTCTGGCCGACGTTACCCTGGGCTACGCCGACCCCGCCGCCTACATGGGCGACGGCCCCGCATGCGGAAAGGTCCCCGGACGCTACGCAAACCGCATTGCCATGGGTCGATTCACACTCGACGGCAAGGTCTACTCACTCCCCGTCAACAACGGCCCGAACTGCAACCACGGCGGCGACCACGGCTTCCACAACCGCAACTGGACGCTCAAAGAGCATGGCGCCGACAGCGCAGTGTTCTCCTACCTCTCGGCCGACGGCGAGGCCGGCTTCCCCGGCAACCTCACCGTGGAGGCCCGATACGTGTGGACCGACGCCAACGAGCTTCGCCTCACTCTCAAAGCCACGACCGACGCTCCCACGGTGGTAAACCTCACCAACCACGCCTACTGGAACCTCGCTGGCCACGACAGCGGCACCGTCCTCGGCCACGAGCTCTGGCTCGCCGCCGCGCGATATCTGCCCACCGACGAAACCCTCATCCCAACGGGCGAGCTCGACCCCGTCGACGCCACGCCCATGGACTTCCGCTCATTCAAGGCAATAGGCCGCGACATCGGTGCCGACTTCCCGGCCCTGAAAATTGGCAAGGGCTACGACGCCTGCTGGGCCGTCGACGGATATGTGCCCGGCGAAGTGCGCACAGTGGCAACCCTCCGCCATGCAGCGTCGGGCCGCGTCCTCGAGGTGCGCTCCGACCACCCCGGCGTACAAATCTACACCGGCAACTGGCTCTCGGGTTGCCCGGCAAACAAAGCCGGCCGTGCATACGACGACTACGACGGTGTGGCCATCGAGTGCCAGGGATTCCCCAATTCGCCCAACACCCCGGCCTTCCCCTCCACCGTCCTCCGTCCGGGAGAGACATACCTGCGCCGCATCGATTTCATCTTTAAGATTCTCTGAGCGGATTTATCTTCACCTTATATTTAAAATTGTCATGAAACCTACATTACTCGTTCTTGCTGCCGGCATGGGCAGCCGATACGGCGGTCTCAAACAGCTCGACCCCCTCGGCCCAAACGGCGAGACAATCATGGATTATTCTATCTTCGACGCCATCCGTTCGGGCTTCGGAAAGGTGGTATTCGTTATCCGCAAAGACTTCGAACAGGATTTCCGCGACCGAATCCTCTCAAAATATGAGGGCCATATCCCCGTTGAGGTCGTGTTCCAGTCTATCGACAAACTCCCCGAAGGCTACCGCTGCCCCGACGAACGCGTAAAACCCTGGGGACCGGCCCATGCCATTCTCATGGCCAAGGACGTCATCAACGAACCCTTCGCTGTTATCAACGCCGACGATTTCTACGGCCGCAACTCCTACGAAGTGCTCGCACGCGAGCTCATGCGTCCCCGCGACCGTAAGGGCGACTATGCAATGGTCGGCTTCCGCGTCGGCAACACCATGACCGAGAACGGCTCCGTGAGCCGTGGCGTGTGCGAGAACCGCGACGGCCTCCTCGCTTCCGTCGTCGAGCGCAAGTCCATTGCCTACGGCCCCGACCATGAAATTCAGTTCACCGACGAAAACGGCCTAACGCAGACACTCGACCCCCGCACCCCCGTATCGATGAACATGTGGGGCTTCACCCCCGACTATTTTGACTTCGCCGACCGCGAGTTCCGCCGCTTCCTCGACCGCAGCATCGCCGTGCCCAAGTCCGAGCAGGTTATCCCCGACGTCGCCGACGCACTCATCAAGGCGGGTGAGGCAACAATCAAAGTCCTCGACACCGACTCCCGCTGGTTCGGCGTAACATATGCCGAAGACCGTCCCGGCGTAGTCGAGAAGTTCGCCGCACTCCACACCACCGGCGAATACCCCGCCAAGCTCTTCTGACCCCCTCACCTCCACATCCCCATAAAAAACACGAGCGGCCCCATACCCGCTCGTGTTTTTATTTTGTCTCAGCATGGAGCTTCAGCGACACGTGCACCCTCCCACACACGCCTTTCACTCATCCCAATCCCATGCCAGGTCGCGCAGCGACCACAGCACACGCGTCTTCCCCGCTTCCGGAATCTTCGGCACAAGGATGGCGAAACGCGTGAAGTTCACCTTATCCGTAAGCTCCATGTCGTATTCGCTGCTCCCCAGCCCGATATACCAGTCATAGTAGTCCTCCGTATAGTTCCGCACATACATATTGCTGTAAGTCTCTATCTTCCAGCGGTGCATCATATAGGCCAGCAGGAGAGTATTGTTCTCGTAGTCAAGCTTCTGATAGTATTCCGGGAAGCCCAGAGGGTCGTCGGGCAGCTCCGACGCCGAGTTCACCACAGGCGTCTGGTCCAGCCACTCGCGGCAACGCTCCAGCATATCCGTATCGCCGCGCTCCACCGTCACCGTCGCAGGCATATATTCCGTGATGATGCGCATACTCACGTTTCCCGACGGCTCGCTGTGATGATTGCAAGCCCCCATAACCGCCACAGCGGCAACCATAACAAATTTGATAGCTCTCATATTAAAACTTTTTATTTTATAACGCCCCCATCTCTTCCCATATTGTTTGCCCCCTCTCATCTTTTTGCCGCCTCCGTGCCCTCCGTGCGAGAATTTTTAGCCTCCCGAAAAATTATTCCTCTGTGCCCTCTGCGCCT
>CABRZA010000025.1 GCA_902475285.1 uncultured Porphyromonadaceae bacterium | reverse complement strand
TGTTAATTCCATGCCGTTTTCTCACCGTTCGCCAATCCGCGCCGAGCCGTAAGGGAGTTTTTTTGTAATTTTGTATATTACAGCCGTGTGCCACGGAGGTGCGGGCTATTGGTTTGATTATGAAATTTTTGTCGCGATACATATTGCTTATGGCAGCGTCGGTGCCCTTTGCGGCACAGGCGCAGGTGAGTTTCGAAGGCTCGCCGTCGAAGGTGGTGACTGTCAAGCCCGAGGCTTCGACGGGTCTCGACGCCGTGTATGTGCTCGAAAGCACAGCCGGCGTGACGATGGCCTACCGCGCGTCGTCGGCCACGGCCACGGTGCAGTGGCAGCGTTTCAGCAAGCTCGGCGGCGCCTATGCCGAGGATGTGTCGCCCTCGCGCCAGGGCGACGTGCTCACGCTCACCCTCGGCGCGGGCGATATGGGCTACATCATAGAAGACGCCGGACGCCGCACATGCCTGTGGGTGACCGACTACGCCGCCCACGAGTTCACGGCCGAGAGCCTCACACCGTCGGCCGAGCAGGACTGCGACCGCATAGCCCTCGACTTCCGCGGCGACGGAGGCGAGATACTGTATTACAGCATCAACGGGCGGCGGTGTGTGCTGTCGCGCGACCTGACGCTCGACTACACCACGCTCAGCTTCGACGCCGACGCCTTCGCCTATACCACCACGCCGGCCAGCGCGACCCTCGACGCGGCCACGGCCATAGTGAGTGCTCCGGCGCCGCTGTGCAACACCACCTTCCGCCTTTCGGGCGACCGTTTCCAGCGCGAGTGGCGGCGCGAGGTGAGCATCGAGTCGCCTCTTGTGACGGCCACGGCCATCGCCGTGGAGACCACCGCCACGCAGGCCGAGCGCGACAACGACAATGAAATCCGCGAGGAGGGCGGCAACCTCGGCGGCTCGGGTCCGGCCGAGATCACCTTCGCGGCCGCCGTGAGCGACGCCGCCATCTTCACCGAGTGGCAGATATCGCGCTCGGCCGATTTCAGCACCCTCGAAAACAGCTACAACCAGACCACCTTCGACTATACCTTCTCCGACCAGGGCACCACCTACGTGCGCTTCACGGCCAACAATGCCGACGGCACATGTCCCTTCGAGAGCGAGACCTACGAGGTGTTTATCGGCGAGTCGAAGCTCGAGATACCCAACGCCTTCTCGCCCGGCACGTCGCCCGGCGTGAACGACGAGTGGAAGGTGAGCTACAAGTCGATAGTGTCGTATGAGTGCCACATCTTCAACCGCTGGGGCAAGCAGCTTTTTTCGAGCACCAATCCCGCCGAAGGCTGGGACGGCAAGGTGGGAAACAAATACGTGCCGGCGGGTGTATATTTCTATGTAATCAACGCACGCGGCAGCGACGGCGTGGAGTACAAGCGCGCCGGCGACATCAACGTGATAGGTTACAGCACCGGCTCGGGCACAGGCACGGGCGACGGTGGCGAAACAACAGAATGACATATCCCTACAATGCTTACAATCAAACATATTCTCATTGCCGCAGCCTTGCTTGGCGCGGCAGCACCCATGGCGGCGCAGCGTGTGCCGCAGGACTTTTCGGAAGTACACTCGCCCGAATTGCCTTCGAAGGTGACCCTCTGCGGCGAGGCGATTGACCTCGACCGCCTCGACAACTACGAGCGCTTCGACCGCGAGCTTACGTCGGTGGTCTACACCCACGGCACCACGTTGCTGATGCTCAAGCGCGCCAACCGCTATTTCCCCGAGATGGCCCCCATCCTCGAGGCCAACGGCATACACCCCGACCTCCTCTATCTGGCCTGCGTTGAGAGCACGCTCAACCCGCGCGCCTACTCGCCGGCCAAGGCCGCGGGCTTCTGGCAGTTCATCCCCTCGGCGGCCAAGGAATACGGTCTGGAGGTGAACGACGAGGTGGACGAGCGCTACAACATAGAGAAGGCTACCGCCGCCGCATGCCGCTACCTGCGGAAGGCCTACGAGCGCTACGGCGACTGGCCCTCGGCCATGGCGGCCTACAACGGGGGCCAGGCGCGCATAGCACGCGAGCTCGACGCCCAGGACGTTGACACATCGCTCGACCTCTACCTCACCGAAGAAACCACGCGCTACCCCTTCCGCGTGATGGCCGTGAAGACCGTGATGGAGAACCCCGCGGCCTACGGCTTCCGCCTGCGCGACGACCAGCTCTACCAGCCGCGGCGCTACACAACCGTCGAGGTCAAGGGAGCAGTGGATAGCTGGCCGCAATGGGCCAAGGACCACGGCATAACCTATGCCCAGCTTCGGGAGGACAACCCGTGGATACGCTCCAAGAGCCTCACCAACAAGGCCGGCAAGACCTACAAGGTGCGCATACCCACGGCCACGTCGCTGCGCCGCAGCACCGCCGGCACCACCACCTACAATCCCGCCTGGACGAAGGGCAAATAATGCCGCGACGTATTCTCCCACCGCGCCGTCACCGAGAGTGACGGACACCGACTCTCTTCCATCCAATAGAATGCAATGAACACCGATACAGTCACCCGTGTCGGCGGCGCTACGGTTGCCGACGACGGCTCCACCGGCAAAATCTGCGTGACCGGCGCGCGTGCCAACAACCTCAAAAACATCGACGTGGAGATACCGCACCGCTCGCTCACCGTTGTGACGGGGCTGAGCGGCAGCGGCAAGTCGTCGCTGGCCTTCGACACCATCTTCGCCGAAGGGCAGCGCCGCTACATCGAGACCTTCTCGGCCTATGCCCGCAATATGCTTGGCAAGCTCGAGCGCCCCGACGTGGACCATATCACTGGCCTCTGCCCGGTGATAGCCATCGAGCAGAAGACAGTAAACCGCAATCCGCGAAGCACCATAGGCACCACTACGGAGGTGTACGACTTCCTGCGCCTGCTCTTTGCCCGCATAGGCAAGGCGCGGAGCTACATATCGGGCCGCGAGATGGTGAAGTATACCGACGAGCGTATAGTCGACGTAATCCTCGAGCGCTTCGACGGCCGCAAGATATACATCCTGGCACCCCTGGTGAAGAACCGCAAGGGCCACTACAAGGAGCTCTTCGAGCAGCTTACGAAGAAGGGCTTCCTCAACGTGCGCGTCGACGGCGAGCTTATGGAAATCACGCCCGGCATGCGCCTCGACCGCTACAAGAACCACTCCGTGGAGCTTGTGGTGGACCGCCTGAAAGTGGCCGCGAAGGACCGCGAGCGCATTCTCGCCTCGGTCGACAGCGCCCTCGAGCAGGGCGACAAGGAGCTCGCCGTATACGACGCCGACAGCGGGGAGTGCTCCTATTACAGCCAGGAGCTCATGGACCCCGAGAGCGGCATATCGTACCACGACCCGGCGCCGCACAATTTCTCGTTCAACTCGCCTCAGGGCGCGTGCCCGTGCTGCAAGGGCCTTGGCTATGTGAACATAATAGACCGCGCCAAGATAGTGCCCGACGAGAAGCTCTCTGTGGCCAAGGGGGCCATAGTGCCTCTGGGCAAGTATCACGACTCGCTTATATTCACGCAGATACGCGCCATATTGGAGAAGCACGGCTACGACATCAAGACGCCCTTCGGCGAGCTCTCGGAAGAGGCCGTCGACGAGATTTTCAACGGCAGCACTTCGGTGCCGCGTGTGGCCGACAGCACCTATTCGGGCTTCGACTTCTTCCGCAACTTCGACGGCATCATAAAGTTCATCGAGGCTCAGGGTGAGGAGGAGAGCGGCGTGCGTGAGCGCAGCCGCGGCAGCGGGCAGTTCGCTTCGCGCGTGGTGTGCCCCGAGTGCAAGGGCGCGCGCCTCAACCGCGAGGCACTTCACTTCTTTGTCGACGGCAAGAACATAGCCGAGCTCTCCGACCTCGACATCGAGGAGCTCTCGCGGTGGGCCGCAGGCGTGATGGATCGTCTCGACAACCGCGACCGCGCCATTGCGGCCGAAATCATCAAGGAGATTTCGTCGCGCCTGCGTTTTCTTGTCGACGTGGGACTTGGCTACCTTCAGCTCAGCCGCGCCAGCGCCACGCTGTCGGGCGGCGAGAGTCAGCGCATACGCCTTGCCACGCAGCTGGGGTCGGAGCTGGTGAACGTGCTCTACATCCTCGACGAGCCCAGCATAGGCCTCCATCAGCGCGACAACCGGCGCCTCATCGACTCGCTCAAGCGCCTTCGCGACGCCGACAACACCATCGTGGTGGTGGAGCACGACAAGGACATCATGCTCGAGAGCGACTATATAGTCGACATCGGACCGGGCGCGGGGCGTCACGGCGGCGAGGTGGTGTTCCAGGGCACGCCGGCCGACATGCTGCGCACCGACACGGTGACGGCGCAGTATCTGAGCGGTCGCAAGAGCATAGCGCTTCCCGCGCAGCGGCGCAAGGGCAACGGCAAGAAGCTCGTGCTGCGCGGGGCCACGGGCCACAATCTCTGCAGTGTCGACCTCACGCTCGAACTCGGCACGCTTACGGTGGTGGCCGGCGTGTCGGGCAGCGGCAAGTCGTCGCTCATCAACGGCACGCTGCAACCCATCCTCAGCAAGCATTTCTACAACTCGCTCACCGAGCCGCTGCCCTACGACAGCATCGAGGGCATAGAGAACATCGACAAGGTGGTTACCGTTGACCAGTCGCCCCTCGGGCGGTCGCCGCGGTCGAATCCGGCGACCTACACGGGTGTTTTCACCGACATCCGCAACCTTTTTGTGGCGCTTCCGGAGGCGAAGATACGCGGCTACAAGCCTGGGCGTTTCTCGTTCAACGTTGCCGGCGGCCGCTGCGAGGCATGCAAGGGCAACGGCTACAAGACCATAGAGATGAATTTCCTGCCCGATGTGCTCATCCCCTGCGAGGAGTGCCGCGGGCGGCGCTACAACCGCGAGACGCTGGAGGTGCGCTTCAAGGGCAAGTCGATAGCCGACGTGCTCGACATGACCATAGAGCAGGCAGTGGAATTCTTCGCCGGCATACCTTCGATCTATAAGAAAATCAAGGTGCTCAACGACATAGGCCTCGGCTACATCAAGCTTGGGCAGCCGTCGGCCACGCTGTCGGGCGGCGAGAACCAGCGCGTTAAGCTCGCCACGGAGCTTGCCAAGCGCGATACGGGCAAGACGCTCTTCATCCTCGACGAGCCTACAACGGGTCTTCATTTCGACGACATAAACACGCTTATGGCCATTCTGAACAAGCTCGTTGACCGCGGCAACACCGTGCTCGTGATCGAGCACAATGTGGATGTGCTGCGGCAGGCCGACCGCCTTATCGACATGGGTCCCGAGGGAGGGCGCGGCGGCGGCCGCATTCTGGCGCAGGGCACGCCGGAGGAGCTTGCTGCCGGCACTTCGCCCACGGCGCCGTTTCTTGAACTCTAAATTATTGGAGAGATAGGCACTCCAGATGGGGGTGTCGGTCGAGCGCGACCGACCACTTAGTTTGTGACGCATATTCTTTGTGGTTTTTTCACCACAAAGTTACGACGGCCTATAAGGAATTATCCCCGATTTTTTCCCAATGGGAAAAAATCGGGTGTTTTTTTTCAAGCGGGTGATAAATGCGTTGCTTTGGCGACGCGGCGGGGACGAATTTTTGGAATTATTTCGGGAGGGTGAGGGAGAGTCGGCGCCAGAGGGGGTCGGGGATTAGGCGCCAGAGTGCTGTGACGACGGCCCAGCGGGCGTCGACGACGGCTATGCGTCGGCGTCGGAGCATGGCTTTCTCGATGCGGGGTGCGACGTAGTCGATGCTCATTTCGAGTGGGTAGGAGGTGTTGCCGGAGAGTAGGGGAGTGTCGACGAAGCCGGGGCGAATGTCGGTGAAGCCTACGTTGACGTGCTGCTGGTGAGCGAGTTGGTCGAGGGCCTGGATGTAGGTCCACTGGTAGCGTTTTGAGGCGCTGTATGTTGCGGAGATTCCTATGCCTTTTGTGCCTGCTACGGATGTGATGGCGCATATCTGCCCGCGGTGGAGGTTGGCGGTGTCGCGGAAATACTTATATGCGGCGTTCATTATTCGTGTGAAGCCGAGGACGTTGGTCTGGACGGTCTCGGTGTCGCGCGCTTCGTCGAGTTGGGGGTTGAGCCATCCGCAACCGGCGGCGTAGAGGAGGTAGTCCATGCCGTCGATTAGCTCGATGAGGCGGTAGAAGCGCTCTACGGCATCTTCGGCGGCGACGTCGATTGTGAGGTATTCGATGCGGTCGGGGTAGAGGGCTTTTATTTCTTTGAGGCTGTCTTCGCGGCGCGCGGCTATGCCTACTCGCCAGCCCATGCGGGCAAAGTCGGTGGCTATGCGCATGCCCATGCCGGATGATGCTCCGATGATGACTATCTTGTTCATTGCGTTAGGGTTGTGTGTTCTCCGCTTCGCCGGAAGTGTCGGGAGCCGGTGTGTCGGCGGGGTCTTCATTTAGAACGTCGGCAGGGGCTGCCTTGTTCAGATGGCGGAGGGGTATGGTGTAGACTATCGAGAAGCTGCCGCTGATGGCACCGTTGCGAGCGCCGTAGCCGGGGATGTACCAGGGTTTGCCGTATGAGGCGCGGCTTTCGTGGAGTATGGTGCGGTAGCGTATTGTCCATCCGGCCGATATGGGTCCCCATATCTTGACGCGGAGGCCGAGGTTGAACTCGAACCATCCGGCGGTGACGCGCTGCGAGGGGATATTGAAGGTGACGGGCTCCTGCCAGTAGGGGTTGTCGAGGGTAACGTTGTCGACGGCGAAGCTGAACGGGGCGAAGCCGTAGCGCAGGCCGGCGAAGAAGGAGTAGTCGGGGTTGCTGTTGTAGAGGAAGTTGTAGTTAGCGCCGAGACGGAAGAACACGCTGAGGGGGGAGCGGTAGGTGAAGTTCATGCCGGCGGGGGTGTTGCGGGCGGTTCCGAGGCCGACTTCGAATATGGGTTTGTAGCGGTTGTGGAGCGATAGCTCGACCCATGCGTCGGCGATGCCGTAGTGCTGGCCGAATGCGCGCATTATGGGGTCCCATACGTTGACGCCGACGGCGAGGGCGTCCCAGAGGGGGTATTCCATCTTGGGTATGCGGCGGACGGCGGAGGAGTCGATCCACTCGGTGCCGTCGATGGTGTCGACGTATACGGTGAATCCGTTGTCGTTGACGTAGGTTAGGCCAGCTGCGGCTCGGCGCGCTGCGTTGATGCGTGCGGTGTCGTTGCGTGTTTCGTTGACAGCTTGAGTCTGGGCGGCGCCGGTGGTGACGGGGCTTACGCGGCGCCGGTCGCGCCCCCATGCGGGCAGGAGAATTACGGCCGCAAGGGTGAATATTACGAGGAGTTTAGCCTTCATCGGGAGTGTCGGGAGTTTCGGGGCCGTCGGACTGCGTGCGGAAGTAAATGCGTATGCGGACGATGTCGACGTTGGTGATTAGCGAGTCGGCTACGACGACGGAGTCGATGAGGTGTGTGGTTGTGGAACAGCTCTTTATGCGGTATTGGTACATGGCTCCGCACTCTTCGGATGCGAAGAAAGGAATCGACTCATAGGTGAAGGCCACGGTGTCGTTGAAGGCCGGGTCGTCGATACCCTCCTGTGTGTAGTGGAAGCACCATGCGGTGGATGTTCGCGAGGCGCGCATGGGGAGGTAGAGCTGACTGACGGATGAGCCGCCGGCGACGAGGAGCGAGTCGGCCGGTGCGCCGATGCCGTGCACTTCGAGGATGTTGAGGGATATGGCGTCGCCTGTTGCGGAGTCGCATAGCTCGGCCAGTGGGAGGGAGCTGCGGTTGTCGAGGCATCCCGACGTGTTGCATGCTGCCGCGGCGAGAGCCAGGGCTGCGACGAGGGCTGAGTGGAGGCGTCGGGGTTTCACGCTGAATGAGTTTCGGTGTCGGGGATATCGATTCGGGCTTCGATTTCGTAGTCGTTGCGCCGGGGTGAATTGCGCACCACGAGCTCGCCCACGAAGCCTGCGAGGAAGAGTTGGCAGCCCAATATCATCATCACCAGGGATATGTAGAAGTATGGGGAGTCGGTGACGAGGATGTAGTGTGCGTGGGTGTGCAAGGCGTAGAGCTTAGCTGCGCCCACAACTATGACGGCGACGAATCCGAGGAAGAACATGAGGCTACCGAGGAGGCCGAAGAAGTGCATTGGTTTCTTGCCGAAGCGACCTGTGAACCAGAGGGTGGCGAGGTCGAGGTAGCCGTTGACGAAGCGGTCGAGGCCGAACTTGGTCTTGCCGTATTTGCGGGCCTGATGTTGGACTACTTTCTCGCCTATGCGCGAGAATCCGGCCTGCTTGGCGAGGTATGGTATGTAGCGGTGCATGTCGCCGTAGACCTCGATGTGCTTCACCACTTCGCGGCGGTATGCCTTGAGGCCGCAGTTGAAGTCGTGGAGGTTGTGTATGCCGCTGACGCGGCGTGCGGTTGCGTTGAAGAGCTTTGTGGGGATTGTTTTGGAGAGGGGGTCGTAGCGCTTCTTCTTGTATCCCGACACGAGGTCGTATCCTTCGTCGACAATCATGCGGTATAGGGCCGGAATCTCATCGGGGCTGTCCTGGAGGTCGGCGTCCATGGTGATTACGACGTTTCCGCGCGCCATGGCGAAGCCGGTGTTGAGGGCTGGCGACTTGCCGTAGTTGCGGCGGAAGGATGCGGCGCGTATGTGTAGGGGATCGTCGGCGGCAAGGCGTTCGATTACTTTCCAAGAGGAGTCGGTGGATCCGTCGTCGATGAAAATCACTTCGTAGCTGAAGCGGTTGTCGGCCATAACGCGGCGAATCCAGTCGTAGAGTTCGGGGAGGGACTCTTCCTCATTATATAGGGGTACTACAATCGAAATATCCATTTCTACTGGCATTTATTGCAATCGTTGGGCTTGCGGGCAGCGACGATGCTCACCGGCCCGGCCACGATGAGCGACAGTACGGTGCCGGCCACGATGTTGAACGAAATAAGATTTGCGGCTACGTCGGCCGCACCGGGCATGTGGCCCTGCTGTTGCAGGCGGTCGAGTGAGTCGATCCAGATTTGAGCCTCGGGCGTTCCGATTTGCTCGAGCGAAGCCGTAGCGGCGTCGAGCTGCAACGTGATGAAGTCGGGGCACGCATATTTAATAAGGAGGTATGCCACGACGGCAGGTATGAGTGAGCCGAGGAAAAATGTGGCAATGCCTTCGGCCCAGAGCTCGGCGAAACCGAGTGGGCGGCCAGCCCGGCGTGCGCTGCGGCGGAGCATCTTGTATATTACCACGGGCATGGCGAACGAGCCTACCCAGAGGGCTATCACCGCCAGTGGCGACGACATTGCAAAGCCGCAAGCGAGCACGAGGAAGAGTATGCAGCCGCTCATCACGACTCCGTTGGCGGCGGCTCGCGATGTGACGGGTTCGGGCGGTGGGCAAGAACGGTCGGTGCTCATTGCGGTGCATAATTTACCGGTGCAAAGGTACACAATTTTTCATACGCGGCAAAATAATCGGTCGAGGTGACGTTTGAACCGCAAGAGGCGCGGTGTTGTTATAAAACTAATTAACATTCATCTATAAAAATCTTCATATTATGAAAGGTAAGAATCTTATTTTCGCGGGTCTTGCTGTGGCCGCGGTAGGTGTGCTGATGGTGCTTTTCCGTCGGGCCCTGGCCGACGGCGGGATAGTGGTGGCCGCGGGCATACTGTTTCTGGGCGCGGGCGTGCTCAACACGACGGTCTTCTTAGGATCGCGCGACAAGCAGGGCCGTTCGCGTGCCGGCGTGCTGGGCACAACGTTGGGGTGGATAGCAAGCGGAGCCGCTGTTGTGCTCGGGCTTGCGATGCTGATTTTCAGCAAGGCTTTTGTGGCACTCACGGGCTTCATGTTTGCCGTTCTGCTGCTTTTTGCTGCTATGTTCCAACTTTTCCTGCTTCTTTTCGGGTCGCGGCCCGCACGGCTGTCGAACTGGTTCTTCCTGGTGCCTACGGCGCTTGTGGGCGCGGCGGTGTTCATTTTCATGCACAAGCCCGACACTGCTGCCGAGACGGTGGTGATGACCACGACGGGTCTGTCGTTCATAGTGTTCGGTGTGTTCACCGTGGTCGAGGGTTCGATAGTGGGCGGTACGAATCACGCTCTTCTCAAAGCCTCCAAGAATCCGCAGAGCGAGGAACCCAAGGTCGAAAGTACTCCTGCGACAGAGGCTCCCAAGCCTGTCGATGAGAATAAAGAGGCGTGACGCCCCCGGCGATTTGGAAGCCGAATATATTTTGGCTAAATTTGCGGAATGTTTCCGCATGATATGACAGAAGATAAAAAAGGCATCCTCAGGCTGAGTTTCGTAGAAAAGGAGCTGTTCGAGTCGGCTCCATCCGACCTGAACTCATATAATAAGGACGATATAGCGCGGGTGCTCCGCCCGACGCTGGCACTGTTTCGCCAATACGACATCGAATTTGCTCCCGGGGGCGACGCGGAGGCGGAAGGCGAGTTTCGCAACATGCTTATGTCGTCGGGCTATCTGCCCAAGAAGGATTCGCTCGCACGCGTGGCCATACTGCTGTCGTACATACCCACCAATCTTGTTGCGCTCAGCCGTGCCGACGCTACGGTGAAGTCGCTGTGGCGCTCCCTCCTCATGGGCAGCACGCGGAGCTATGCCGATGTGTCGGCGAGCCTCGGGCGCGAGCCGGCGATGGTGTTCGGTTCGTCGCGCCGCGCTCTGTGCGAGCCGGCGCTGGCCCTGGCGTCGTTTGAGGTGAAGGAAGGGCGCAGTAGCTATTATTCTGCGGGGAGCCAGCAGTCGAAGACCGTATTCTTTGCCTCGTCGGATATCCGGCGGTTGATGATACCCTTCATCCTCGGGGAAGATGCAGGCAAAGCGCATGTGACGGAGAGCTTGCCCGGAAAGGGACTGTCGGTGGTGTCGGGGTTAGAGGGGTTGTCGGAGGCGCTAGTCGACCTGTCGCAGATGGCACTGGGCGGTTATATCACCCCCGACGACAAGACTGCAACGCTCCGGCGCTACAGCGCGCTCGCCAGAAAAGCCGGCATAAAGAGAATCGATGTTTTTCCGCCCAATGTGTCGGGGCCGGTCGACACATCGGCCATGACGGTGATGGCCTACTGCTGCTACCGCTTTGCCGACGGCACCTGCGACGGCGCTCCCGACACGGCGGCCTTCGGGAAGTTTGTGGCCGACAGACTGGGGCAATTTGTGGGCGCCAACGCCCTTCAAACACTTCTTCCGAATATGAAGGGCTTCACATATCTCTCCCGATCGAATTACCTCTGCGGGTCGGTTTCGGCCGAAATACGCAAGCTCGTCGCACCGTCGGCGGAGGGGTGGCTCGCCCTCGACAACTTTTTCCTCCGCTATCGCGGCGTGAGGAGCAACAACCATACGGCGCCTTTTTTGCTGCCGCTCAATTTCGCGTTCCGCGACTCTCGGTATCTGCGTGTGTCCGACGGCGAGTCCACGCGCGAAGTGACCGACTATTTCGGCGACGTGGCGCGGCCCTACGCCGTGCACTGGTTGGTGCTTCTCTGCGCCACGGGTCTTGCGGAGCTTGGCGTCGACGGGTCGGCTCCGGTCACCGACGAGCTCGGCGGCCTGCGCTACATGCGCCTCACGGCTCTGGGACGCTATGCCTTCGGCTACTCCGACACCTTCGCCGGCGGTGACCCGGGCAGGAAGAAGGTGATGTTCGACCTTGACGACGAGCGCCACATAGTGTCGCTGCTGGAGCGGAACAAATTTATCGAGCCTTATCTCGAACGCATAGGGCGGATGCTGTCGGCGGGGCGCTACAAGGTGGACGTGCGGACGATACTTGGCGCGGCGTCGACACCGGAGGCCATCGATGGACTCTACACGAGCTTCTGCAACACGGTGTGCGCCGAGCCGTCGGTGCGGTGGCGCGAGCTCTTCGACGAGGCCAAGGTGCGCACCCGCAGTTTCAGTCCTGTGGACGACAAGACGCTCGTGGTTAAACTCGACCCCGAAGTGCCGGGCCTGCTCGACTTTGTGGTATCGAACCGCGAGATAGCGGAGCATTGCTTCAAGGCCGAGGGCGCGATGCTGATAGTTCCACGGTCGTACTACAACGATTTTCTCACCCTGATGCGCCGCGCGGGATATCTGACGGCAGTTCAGAAACGGTATGGTGCGCTTGCCTACTGACGGCGCCGGAAAAGGGTCGCGGGGTGCGATTCGGGCTTCAAAGGCCTCAAAAAGCCACATTTTCCGATAAATAAAGCAAAAAAAAGCGTTTTTTCGCGGTCGGATAGCCGAGGTTTTAAAAAAAATCACGATATTTGCACCGCAAAAGCATGGTGTATCCTTTTTGCCCTTAGAATACTATAACATCACCAACTGTATAAAACATTTCAACAATGACTAAAGCCGACATTGTAACCGAGATCGCCAAAAAGACAGGCATCGACAAAGCCCAAGTGCTCACTTCTATCGAAACATTCATGGAAGTAGTGAAAGACAGCCTTGCCTCCGGCGAAAACGTATACCTCCGCGGCTTCGGCAGCTTCATCATCAAGGTGCGCTCCGAAAAGACGGCCCGCAACATCAGCGCCAAGACTACCATCATCATCCCCGAGCACAAAATTCCGGCGTTCAAGCCCGCGCGCGTGTTCATGGATGAGGTGAAGAACCGCTAATCGGCCCCCTTACCTCCCGACTCTACAAAACCAACACATTCATTAACCCCTTAAGCGTTACACAACAATGCCCAGCGGAAAAAAACGTAAAGGCCACAAGATGGCTACGCACAAGCGTAAAAAACGTCTGAGAAAGAATCGTCATAAGAAGAAATAAGGCCTCAGGCTCCGCAGCCATACAGGCTGCGGAGCGCGCAGGCCGGTCGCTGCATGCGCACTGAGCTCGCCGGCTCGGCCGTTACGGAGGCCGGCACCAACCATGCTCTTAGGCGTAGCGACGGCGACGACAGCTTATGGTCTTCTCTACAACGACCGACAAGAGCAAACTTGCAGTGTGCCGCTACCGGTTTCCGGTCAACGCAGCACCTCAAGTTTTGTTCTTTGTTGTTTTTCGATAAGCAATCGGCAACGGCTGCTTATCACACGCCACCTCAGGCGGCGCACAGACACCGCCTGACTATTTTCTAATTTCAACCCTCGACTTTGATGAAAAGTGAACTTATTGTCGACGTACAGGCACAAGAGGTGAGCATAGCCCTTCTGGAAGACGGCCGTCTGGTATCTCTCCAGAAAGAGGCGCGCAACATCTCGTACGCAGTGGGCGATATCTACCTTGCGAAGGTAAAGAAGCTCATGCCGGGCCTCAACGCCGCTTTTGTCAATGTAGGGTATGAAAAAGACGCTTTCCTCCATTATCTCGACTTAGGCCCGTACTTCAATTCCTACCGGGAGTTTCTGAAACAGCTCCTCGACGGCAAGAAGAAGCAGCCCACGCTGCCCAAGATGAATCTTCTGCCCGACATCGACAAGCACGGGTCGGTAACCGACACCCTTCAGCCCGGGCAGGAGCTGCTGGTGCAGATTGTGAAGGAGCCCATATCTTCGAAGGGCCCTCGACTCACCACCGAGCTTTCGTTCACGGGGCGCTATCTGGTGCTCACACCTTTCTGCGACAAAATATCGATATCGCAGAAAATCAAATCGTCGGACGAAAAATTCCGTCTTCGCCGCCTCATCGAGGCCATCAAGCCGGCCAATTTCGGCGTGATAGTCCGCACGTCGGCCGAAGGGAAGAAGAGCGCGGAGCTCCACAACGAGCTCAAGACACTTCTGCAAGCTTTCTACGACACCTGCGAAAAAGCATGCACGGCCACGGCGCCCTCGCTCGTATTCGAGGAGGAGAACCGCGTGGTGGGTATGCTGCGCGATGTGTTCAGCCCTTCGTTCGAGGCCATCTACGTCAACGATCAGGAGATTTTCGCCCAGATATTGAAGTATGTGAGCCTCATAGCTCCCGAGCGCCGCGACATAGTGAAGCTCTACGCAAAGGATGCTCCCATTTTCGACCATTACGGCATAACGCGCCAGATCAAGTCGTCGTTCGGCAAGACGGTGTCGTTCAAGTCGGGCGCCTACATCATCATCGAGCACACCGAGGCCCTGCATGTAATCGACGTCAACTCGGGCAACCGCACCAAGGCCGGCAGCGACCAGGAGAGCAACGCCCTTGAAGTGAACCTCCGCGCCGCCGACGAGATAGCGCGTCAGCTCAGGCTCCGCGATATGGGCGGCATTATCGTGGTCGACTTCATCGACATGGCCAAGAGCGAGCACCGCCAGCAGCTCTTCGACCATATGCGCGAGATTATGGCCAACGACCGCGCCCGCCACAACATACTGCCGCTCAGTAAGTTCGGGCTTATGCAAATCACACGCCAGCGCGTGCGTCCGGTGCTCGACATCCATGTGTCGGAACAGTGCCCGTCGTGCCGCGGCAAAGGCGAGGTGCAACCTTCGATTCTCTTCACCGACACACTCTTCGATAAGTTGCAGTACATCGTCGAGACTCTGGGTATGCGCGACTTTATAATGTACGTTCATCCCTACGTCGACGCCTATATCAAGAAGGGCATCTTCTCGAGCATGTACGGGCGTTGGCGGCGCACTCTTGGGCGCTGCTTCAAGGTGCTTCCCGACGAGTCGCTGGCATACCTGCAATATCGTGTGGTCGACAAGGACCGCAACGAGCTGAATCTCATCGACGAAAAGGACAACGGCCAGACTTCGGCCTCGAAGAACGCCGACAAGCGCAAGCGCGGCGACGACAACGATGGCGCCGGTACAGTCCAAGTACAGCAGAAGCCGGAGCCCAAGGCCAAGGCAGAGCCTAAGCCCAAGACGCAGCAGCCCAAGCCGAAAGCCCAGCCCAAGAACGGCGAGCAGGCCCAGCAGCCCAAGGTCAAGACGCCGGCCGACGACCCCAAGGTCAAGAACCAGGCAGAGCAGCCCAAGCCGAAAGCCGAAAGCAAGGGCAACGAACAGCCCAAGCCGAAGTCCGAGCCGAAGCCCAAGGCCAAGCCGCAGAGTGCCGAAGCAACGGCGGCGTCGAATAAGTCGGAAGCGTCCGACTCCGAGCGTCAGGCCCCGCAGCCCAAGCCCCGCAGGCAGCCCAAGGCCAAGGTGCAGCAAGCCGATATCGAGGCCGCTGCCGAAGTTCGGGCAGTGCCCGAAGCCCGGCAGGAGTCCGAGGGGCAGCCAGACGAGGTGAAGACCGACGCTCTGCCCGAGGTTCGCCCCGAGGTGCAACCAGAGGCCGCGATACCGACAGCAAAGGCTGCTCGTGACGATGCGAAGCAGGATGCCGAGGAGGTAACGGCCGAGGTCGCCAATGAGGCCGATGCGACGAATGCTGACGATGCCGCAGCCGCAGCCGATGAAGACGCTCCTGCCGAAGGCGCTTCGGATGATGCCACGGCCGAAGGCGCAGCGGCCAAACCCCGTTCGCGGCGTCGGCGGCGCAAGCCCAAGACCCAACTCTCACAATCGGAATAAGCATTTTTTTCAATCCCTTCAAAAAGAGACTGTGCCCTCAGCAGCGGCGCGGTCTCTTTTTTATGGCACGGGCAAACTTTTCGGCGTGCCGTATGTTTTACATTCAACGTATGTGGAACTTCATAAACTACACACTATTATGGCACTTATCAAAACCGAAGAGCAGCGTGAGATAGATATGCTGCAAAATGTGGAGAAACATCTCGAACGCCGCGAACGCCGCGAGCGCATCCATCATCTTCTCATCGCCGGCCTTGGCCTTCTTTCTCTCGGCGCCTACTTCGTGGGGCATGCCACAGGCCACTGCAAGCGTCGCCGCTAAGCGGCGATGTCGGGAGCCGACACACATGTCGCTATCGTCCGACGGCATCAAAAAGCCGCCGGACGATTAATTTTTTAATTCGTCGGGGGGCAGTTTTCAAAAAAATTAATTAACTTTGCAGCGACGCTTGCCAAGTGCGCGTCACCTATGAGTGTGTTCCACTCCTGTGCGATTTCAGTAAATATAATCCATAAAAATAACCAACCTAAAACCATGTCAAAATCAGCAAAGGCCGCAGTAGCGGCTCCGACAGCGGGACGCGGGAACGTGGTGGCCATCGTGGCCATGTTCTTCCTCTTCGCCATGATTTCATTCGTCACCAACCTTGCAGCGCCTCTGGGTGCCATCTGGAAGAACAATTACGATTGGTCGGGCATGCTCGGCAACATGATGAACTTCCTCGCCTATCTCTTCATGGGTATACCTGCCGGCAATATGCTCGTGCGCATAGGCTACAAGAAAACAGCCCTCATAGCCATGGTAGTGGGTTTGGTAGGCCTCGTGTTCCAATGGATTTCGGGCTTTGTGGGCACTGAGACTGCGATGTTTACCGTGGGTGCCGACGTAGTCAACCTCAACTTCATAATCTATCTTCTCGGTGCCTTCGTTTGCGGCTTCTGCGTGTGCATGCTCAACACTGTGGTCAACCCGATGCTCAACCTTCTCGGCGGCGGCGGCAACACGGGCAACCAGCTCGTGCAGGCCGGCGGTTCGTTCAATTCACTTGCCGGCACTCTGACGCCTCTCTTTGTGGGCGCCCTCATCGGTCAAGTCACAGCCGATACCTCCATGGCCGCCGTTCAGCCCCTGCTCTTCATTGCCATGGGCGTGTTCGTTGTGGCTTTCTTGGTGATTTCGAGCGTAAATATTCCCGAACCGCACATGCAGAAGGGCGGTGTTGCCAAGAGCAAGGACAAGCACAGCCCGTGGAGCTTCCGCCATACGGTGCTCGGTGTGATAGGCATCTTCTTCTATGTAGGCACGGAAGTCGGTATTCCCGGTGTGCTCTTCTTCTATCTGAGCGATTCGGCCGCTTCGGGCATCACCGAGAACGCGTCAGCCGTAGCCGGCGGCGTGGTGGCCATCTACTGGCTGCTGATGCTTGTGGGCCGTCTGGTGTCGAGCGTCATCTCGGGCAAGGTGTCGAGCCGCTCGCAGCTTCTCACCGTGAGCCTCACGGCTATTTTCCTGGTGTGCATCGCCATCTTCCTTCCCTCCGGCATCCGTGTGTCGATGCCGGCATATAGCGCCGCCGACGGCTTCTCGATGGCTCAGGTTCCGGCCAAGGCTCTCCTGCTCGTTCTCTGCGGTCTGTGCACCTCGGTGATGTGGGGCGGTATCTTCAACCTCGCCGTGGAAGGTCTGGGCAAATACACCGCACAGGCTTCGGGTATCTTCATGATGATGGTAGTAGGCGGCGGCGTGATGCCTCTGATACAGAATGCCATAGCCGATGCTGCCGGCTATATGGCCTCCTATTGGCTTGTAGTGGCCATGCTCGCCTATCTCTTCTTCTATGCAGCCGTGGGCAGCAAGAACGTCAACAAGGACATCCCCGTCGACGACAATGCCCCCGACTTGCGCGACCTCTGATAATTCACAACACCAAATACAAAGGGACGGTGCGGCACTGGCGCTGCAGCGTCCCTTTTTTCGAAGCATGAAAACCGATCCTTATATTGTAGTTGCTTTCGACTCGTTCAAGGAGTCGTTGAGTTCGGCTGCGGCCAATGAGGCGGCCGAGCGCGGCATACGGCGAGCTTTCCCCGACGCGCGCGTGCGTACTTTCGTCATGGCCGACGGCGGGGAGGGCACGGTGGAGGCGTGCACGGCGAATATCGCCGGCTGCCGGTGCCGCGAGGCGACCGTGGAGGATATTCTCGGAGTGCCTCGCCGCGTGCCGTATGCCGTCCTTGCCGACGGAGGCGCCGTGGTGGAGTCGGCTTCTGTGATAGGCCTCGGGCTTGTGCCGAAGGAGCGCCGACGCCCGGTGCTGCTGCGTTCGACGGCTTTGGGGCGGCTTCTGCGTGCGATTGCCGAAGCCGGTTGCCGCGAGATATATGCAGGGCTCGGAGGTTCGGCTACCGTCGACGGAGGCATAGGGATGCTCGGGGCTCTGGGGGTGGTTTTCAGAGATACGGCAGGCGCGCGTATCGACGTAGCCGATGCCGGTGCTCTCGGACGCATACACAGTGTCGACCTTGCTGAAATTCCCGATAGTATTCGCGGTACACGCTTCCATATCCTTGCCGACGTCGAGGCTCCGCTCACTGGCCCGCGAGGTGCGGCACGTGTTTTCGCACCTCAGAAGGGTGCTACGGCAGCGGAGGTGGAAGTGCTTGAAAAAGAGATGATATCGTATGCAGCAGCTTTGCGTCGCAGCGGTTTGCCCGACGTCGAGACCTTGGCCGGCGCCGGCGCCGCCGGAGGTATCGGAGGTGCCATGGCCTCGGTGCTCGACGCCGATATGGGCAGTGGCTCCGATTTTGTGTTCGAGCGGGCGGATTTCAGGGCGATAGTCGCCGGCGCCGACCTCGTTTTTACCGGCGAAGGGTGCCTCGATGCGTCGACACTTCTGGGGAAGGCGCCAATCGAGGTCCTGCGTCTTAGCCGTGAGGCGGGAGCGGGGAGGGTAGTGGCACTCGGAGGGGCATGCCTTAATCCGGATGCGCTTGTCTCCGAAGGTTTTACGGCGGCACTGTCGGTAGTTGCTGCACCCATGTCCCTCGCCGAGGCCATGCAGCCCGACGTGGCTGCACGCAACATCGAGGCAGTCGCAGGGCAAGTGGCGCGGCTTGCATTGGGTTGAGACTGAACTTTTCGCTTTCGTCCGATGTTTTATATCCATAGGCACACGGTGTGTCTATGGATTTTTATTTCAACTCATTATGAAGATTGTAAGCGCAACTGTCGGCAGCCTCCTGGTAGTCCTCGCAGGTATCACCACAGTAACATCCTGCTCGAAGACCGACCGCATAGGAGGTTTGTGGCAGGGTACCCCCGAAAGAATCCGCAATCTGCCGTCGGCTTCCGACGCCACTTCCACCATCAGCATCGACTTCGGCCCGCGCTCATCGGCCAATGCCGAGGGCGATGTGGTGTTGTCGGCCGTTCTAGAAATACAGCAGGCTCTCGCCGGTGTGCCCGACGGTGCTTCTTTGCAGGCGCCCGTGCAGGCTTCTGTTACAGCCACGGCACAGATAGAGGGCAAGTATATAGCCGAAGAGCGCAACGACGACGACTTAATTCTGTCGCTCGACCCGACGACGATGACTGTCACCGTCGATCCGGCGGGTGTGATGCTGTCGGAGAATCTTCTTAGCGGAACCGACCGTTCGACACTCGACTCGCTCACCGCCGCCACTGCCGAACAGTGGCGCGTGTTGCTGACACCCATTGTGCGCGAGCGCTTCTATTCCTACCGCAAGATAGACGACGTGAAGGTTCACCACTCCGACATGATGAGTTGCGAGGTGGCCGACCGCGACCTCACCTTCCGCCGAGTATCGCCCAATTAACGTATGCTAAATACTGCCGCCAGCCGAACCATGGCGACAGATACGCGTTTTTTATTAATGAAAACTAACAAATATAACTCTCATACGAATATGATGACCTACGAACAACCCCAACTACCCTACGACATGGACGCACTGGAGCCTGTCATTAGCCGTCGCACTGTCGAGTTTCACTACGGCAAGCATGAGAAAGCCTATATCGACAATCTCAACAAGCTCATCCGCGGCACCGAATACGACGACATGCCCCTCGAGGAGGTGATAGCACACGCCGACGGCCCGCTGTTCAACAACGCTTCGCAGGCGTGGAACCATATATTCTATTTCTTCACCTTCTCTCCCGAAGGAAGCCGCGATCCAAAGGGCGACCTTCGCCATGCCATCGAGCGCGACTTCGGCTCGGTGGATAAGTTCAAGGAAGCCTTCGTCGACGCCGGTGTTGGCCTGTTCGGCTCGGGCTGGGTGTGGCTGTCGCGCGACGAAACCGGCAAGCTCTTCATCACCCAGGGTCCCAACGCCGGCAATCCCTTGACGGCAGGCCTCACTCCACTTCTCACATTCGATGTGTGGGAGCATGCCTATTATCTCGACTATCAGAACCGCCGTGCCGATGCCCTGAAAGCACTCTGGGACATCGTCGACTGGGACGTGGTCGAAAGCCGCTACTAAGACATACGAAATATAACAGCCCCCTTCCCCGGGACTGTGGACATGCACTTTAATTT
>CABRZA010000024.1 GCA_902475285.1 uncultured Porphyromonadaceae bacterium | reverse complement strand
ACAGGCCATCCGAAAGACCGTGACAGTAAAAAACAACAAGAATCAAAAAAATTCTACTGCCGGCTGAACCATTTCCGCGCAGGTGCGTTTTACTAATACATAGCAAATATTACTTTTTCCATTGCAAGAAATGTGATAATGATTGGTTTATTATCTAACGTGGCGACACTGTGACAGCGTCGCCACGTTAGCGTTTATCCCCCCTTTCTCAACCAAGAATAAGCCTTGCGGCGCCGGGGAGGCCGAGGCGGGTGTAGCGGTAGGCGAAATGCAGCGCCAGGCGGCGGCGCGGAGTATGGGCCGATGCGACGGCACGAAGCTCGGCGGAAGTAAGGCCGCGGCGCGCGGCACACTCAATCACATATTTGAGGTCGGTGAGATAGCGGGCCCTGTCGACGCCGCACACAGCTGCCAGCGTCGCGGCTATACATCCGAGGGTACGCCGCATGGCCTCAGCCGACGTACCGCTGCTTATCGAGTCGGCGGTGACGTACACCGCCACCCCCGAAAGCCCAAGATGCGCCACTCGCGGATTGAGGCTGAGCATACGGGCGCCAAGCTCAATGTCGTCCCAAAGACGCACGGAGGAGTTCCATCCTCCGGCTCGGCGCACAAGTGCAGTCGAAGCCGCCCACCGCTGTGTGGCCATGGCGCCATGGAAGAGGCTGTCGATATGCGGATTGTTGCGAAGGAATGTGAGCGTCTTGCGGCGTCCGTCGGGCCGCACCTCCGTCACGTCCCAACCAACGAGGTCGGCACCCGCCGCCAGTGCGTGCGCGGCACGTTCGGCGTGTGTAGGGGGCATGGTGTCGTCGGAGTCGAAGAAAAGCACGGCTTCATCGTCGATGGCGTCGAGGCCGGCCTGACGTGCCGCCGCCGCTCCGGGCACCGGGCACTGCATCACGCTCACGCGGAAGCCCTCGGCCGAATGTTCGTCGGCCCAGCGGCGCATCAGCGCGAGGCTCCCGTCGGTAGAGGCGTTGTCGACAAGCACCACATGCAGCGGCCGCAGCGTCTGCGCGGCTATGGAGGCGAGCGTCCGCCCAAGGAGATGCTCGCGATTGTATACGGGGATGATTATGGCAAGGCTCATCGGCTGAGGAGCACGGAGGCCTGGGCGGCGATGCCCTCGACACGGCCAGTGAAGCCGAGGCCTTCGGTAGTGGTGGCCTTCACGCTCACGGCGTCGGTGTCGATGCCGAGGTCGGCGGCCACGTTGGCGCGCATGGCGTCGACATAGGGGCGCATCTTGGGACGCTGGGCTATTACGGTTATGTCGGCGTTAATCACCTTGTAGCCCTTCTCGGCCACGAGAGTCACCACATGGCGCAGGAGCATGCGCGAGTCGGCGCCGCGCCAGCGCTCGTCGGTGTCGGGAAAGTGCAGCCCTATGTCGCCCATGGCCGCCGCGCCGAGAATGGCGTCGGCAAGGGCATGGAGGGCCACGTCGGCGTCGCTGTGCCCGAGCAGGCCGAGTTCGAAGGGTATGTCGACACCGCATATCACGCAGCGCCGCCCCTCAACGAGGCGGTGGACGTCGAAGCCGTTGCCTATACGGAAGTCCATGACGATAACTGCATTAGCGGCGACGGCCCAGTAGGTCGCGCAGACCGTCCATGTCGAATGTCAGGGTGAAGCGCAGCGTCTGGTCGAGGGGCGACGTCTGCGCCGTGGCCAGCATATACGAGGCATCAAGGCGCACCACGTTGAGCGAGAAGCCCGCGCCTATGCCGAAGTACTGGCGGTTGCCCTTGTACTTGCTCTCATAGTAGTAACCGGCGCGGAGAAAGAACTGGTTGTTGTAGGCATACTCGGCGCCGAGCGACATCGTGATTTCGCGCATCTCCTCCTTGAAGCCGCCGGGAGCGTCGGAGAACGACTTGAAAATGCCCGAGATGGGCGACATGTTGCGCCAGTCTTCGAGCTTCTTTATGTACTCTTCCTCGCCCTCGATGCCGTCGGCATAGTCGGAGCGGCGGGGCTTGGCAGGCACAAGCAGCTTGTTGAGGTCGAGGCTAAGAGCCATGGTGTGGTAGTCGGCGAGGGGGAACATGAAGGTCGTGCCAAGGCGCAGGTTGGTGGGAAGGAAGGCCGGATTCTCACCGCCGTCGTAGCTCACCTTGGTGCCGATGTTCGATATGTTCCAGCCCCACGACCACTGACATTCGTTGCGCCCGATTATGGGATAGGTGGTGAAGTAGCCCGAGATGTCGGCGGCGAAGGCCGAGGCACCCGTATTCTGGTCGCCGGCATAGCTGTCGGAGAAGCCCAGGGCCGAATAGATGTAGCGGAACACCACGCCCATCGAGAATTTCTCGGAGAGCTTGCGCGAGTAGCCCAGGTCGACCGACATCTCATAAGGATTGAGAGTCTGGCCCACGATGTTGGGCTCTTCGGAAGTTGTCACTTCGCCCAGCGAGAAATAACGCAGCGACAAGCTCAACGCCTGATTGTCGCCCGAGCCTATTTTGTAGTAGCCCGAAAGGTCGGCAAGGAAGATGTCGTTGACGAGTTTGCGGAGCCACGGCGTGTAGTTGAGCGACACGGCCGCCTGGCTGTAGGCAAATGCGTATTTCGACGGGTTCCAGAACTGCGAGTTGGCGTCGGGGTCGGTGGCCGCACCAAGGTCGCCCATAGAGGCGCCGCGGGCGTCGGGAGCGATGCTCAGCGACGTCACGCCCGTCTCGATAGGGTTGAATTCATTCTTGCCGTCCTGCGCGGCCGCATAGGGCACGGCGACGGTCAAAGCTATGATGATGATGAGTATACGGTAGGCTATCTTCATTTTCATGTCGGCTTCTTGCCGCAACAGCGCGGCAACGCTATCAATATAACTCAAAATTCCCCCATTTATTGCCTTCCGACACCAAAAAGCCCCTCTACCCTATAGCCTTGAAGGCGGCGGCGTAGGCGCGCATTTGCTTCACCATGGCCAGGAGGCCGTTGGAGCGCGTAGGCGAAAGGTGTTCCGACAGGCCTATGTCGTTGATGAAATGGAGGTCGGCGTTGAGGATTTCATCGGGTGTATGGCCCGAGAGGACGTCGACGAGCATCGATATAATGCCCTTAACAATGATGGCGTCCGAGTCGGCGCGGTATGTCACCTTGCCTTCGGGCGACAGTTCGGCATCGAGCCACACACGACTCTGGCACCCCTGGATGAGGCGGTCGGGCGTCTTGAGGCTCTCGTCGAGCGCCGGAAGATTGTTGCCCATGTCGATGATGCACGCATAGCGGTCCATCCAGTCGTCGATGTCGGCGAACTCGTCGCTTATCTCTTTCTCACGTTCTTCGATAGTCATCAGAATGCTTTTTCTTTATATACCACATTGAGCACTGTGCAGCCCACGGCGTTGAGCGTCGAGCGGTCGATGTTGCTCATATTGTCGTCGAGGGTGTGCCAGGTGGGATTGAACGATTGTGTCTGATCGTTGAGGGTCTCGATAATGTCGGTTGTGGGAATACCGGCCCGGTTGATGAAAACATGGTCGTCGGTCACCGCGCCGCCCAGCGAGCGGACAAATACATCGTTGAAGCCCAGACGCTCGGCCTCGCTCCAAACCTTGATGGTGGGTGTAGGTGCGTTGGCCTGCGAGAAATATTCGTAGTGAAATTTGGCGCCGCGGCCTCCCACCATGTCGAGGAGTATGCCGTAGGCCGGGAGATTGTCGCCATAAGGCATATTCTCCACCCAATACTGCGTGCCGAGGCACCACGAATTTTCATCGCCGCCGAAGCCGGTGTCGTCGCCGTAGTCTTCCCCGTCGACAAAAAGTATATCCACGCTCACCGCCGCGCGTTGCTTGCCCAGGTTGCGGGCTATTTCAAGAAGCACGCCCGTGCCCGACCCACCGTCGTTGGCGCCGGCTATTGGCTGTCGGCGCAAAGTGGAATCCTTCTCGCGGTCGGCCCAGGGACGCGTATCCCAGTGAGCCACAAGGAGTATGCGCCGCGTCGAAGCCGACGTGGTGTTGAAGCTGGCCATGATATTGGTGATGGGAAGCCGGTCGCCGTTGAAGGCCGTCACTGTGGTGTTTTGGAGATATAGGCTGTCGGCCCCCGCTGCACGGAGCTTCTCCACGATATAATCACGGCACGCGGCATGGCCGGGAGTACCGGGCACACGCGGACCGAACGACACCTGCCTATCCACATATGAATAAGCGCTGTCGGCGTTGAAGCTGCCAAGCAGAAGATCCTGCGGCTCGGGGTTGCCGGAGGCAACGGTTTTCTGTTGCTTCGGACCACAAGCGGCAGTCAAAGTCAGCGCGCAACCCAGCATGCCGACTACGAGCCATTTACATTGTTTCATGTACTACGTCTTTATGATTCAGGGGGTTTATCGCGGGCTATTCCGTCCTGATAGACCTTAAGGTATGGCAAAGTTACAAATTTGCTACAATACGGCAAAATTTTAGTGGCACATTTTATATTTAACAAATGCTTTTTAACTGTTTTAACATCACGCCATATCCCCTGACTCTGAAAATATCGGCGGCTTCCGTCTTCGCAAAGGACGCCGCCGAGTGGTGACAAACAATTCCGTAAATTTTCTGATGCAAAATTAGCAACAGTTCTACGGTTGCGAAATACTCAAAAATGAGTATTTTGCATTGAATTGCTATTGATTGGCGTAGCTCAGGATTTCGGGCGACTTAACATCGACGCCGAATTCTTTTGCACGCGCCAGGATAGCACGCGCCAGACGCGGACGCAAATCTTCCGGACAATAGCGGAAGTAAGCCTCGGCTGCACGCACATGGGCGGCGTCGGGCATCGGATACTCACGGCGCTCGGGAAGGCCGAACACCGAGTCGGGAAGTTCTTTCTTTTCTTCGTAGGAGAGGCGGTCGTTCATAATATCGGTGTTTGTGCCGCGCTGCATAGTGGCGCGGCGATTATCATTATATTATAACGCCGCCGCTCCTCGCGGTGTTCAGAGCACGTCGGCAAAGGCCTCGCGAACAGCTTCAACGGCGTCGAGCTTCTCCCATGTGAAGAGCTCAACCGTGCGCTCGAACGGAGCCTCGTAGGGCGAACGGAAGGTTTTGGTAACGGTTCGCGGCGTGCGGCCCACATGCCCGTAGGCCGATGTCTCGGCGTAGATGGGATTGCGGAGCTTCAGGCGCTGCTCTATGGCATAGGGGCGCATGTCGAAAATTTTGGCCACGCGTGCCGCAATTTCGGCGTCGTCGATGCCGGGCACGGCCGTGCCGTAGGTATTCACGCATATGCTCACCGGCTCGGCCTTGCCTATGGCGTAGGCCACCTGCACAAGCGCGCGGTGCGCCACACCGGCAGCCACGAGGTTCTTGGCTATGTGGCGTGCGGCATAGGCGGCCGAACGGTCGACCTTGCTCGGGTCCTTGCCCGAGAACGCACCGCCGCCGTGGGCACCGTGACCGCCGTAGGTATCCACGATGATTTTGCGGCCAGTGAGGCCTGTGTCGCCATGAGGGCCGCCGATCACGAATTTGCCGGTGGGATTGACGTGGAGTTCGTAGTCCTTCACCAGCGCGGCAAGCTCGGAGGGCATCTTGGCAAGCGTGCGCGGTATGAGGATGCTGTCGACGTCGCGCCGGATGATGTCGAGCATGCGGCGGTCGGCCTCGTCCTGCGATATGCCTTCGGCCGCTGCGTCGATAAATTCGTCGTGCTGCGTCGACACCACAATCGTTGCCACGCGCACAGGGCGGTCGTTATCGTCATACTCCACCGTCACCTGACTCTTGGCATCGGGACGCAGATAGGTCATCTCCAGCCCCTCGCGGCGTATCTCCGCAAGCGTCATCATAAGCCCGTGGCTGAGCGAGAGCGACAGAGGTATATAAAGAGGTGTTTCGTCGGTGGCGTAGCCGAACATCATGCCCTGGTCGCCGGCCCCCTGCTCGAGCGCTTCCTTGCGCTCCACGCCGCGGTTGATGTCCTGGCTTTGCTCGTGCACGGCCAGCAGTACGCCGCAAGAGTTGCCGTCGAATCGCAGCTCCGAACGGTTGTAGCCTATTTCGTTGATTACGCGGCGGGCGGTTTCCTGCATGTCGATGTAGGCATCGCTCTTAATTTCGCCTGCCACTACCACCTGACCGGTGGTTACGAGCGTCTCGCAGGCCACTTTCGACTGCGGGTCGCGGGCGAGGAATTCGTCGAGGATGGCGTCGGATATGCGGTCGGCTACCTTGTCGGGGTGACCTTCCGACACCGATTCGGATGTGAAGAGATAGTTCATAGTCGTAGAAAGTTTTTGTTGCGGATACATGCCCGTCGGACACAAAAAAAATCGCGGCCGTGAGCTCGCTGTGCGGGGCACTGCGGCGACTCTGCCACGACAATCCTGAAAAACATACAGCCTCCGAACTTCGGCCGGTGCGCTCCTCGCAGCGGAGGATAGCGCGGCGCCGTGCCTGCGGGGCGATTTTAGCATTTTTTCGAGTGGTTGCAAGCAGCCAAATCTGTCCACAATGCCGAGCCGGAGCTCCGACGTTGCAAAGGTAGGTGTTTTTTTCGATTTTTGCAAAAAAATAATCGTACCGCCCTCACTTTTCCGCCTCCCCGCTGCCGCGCCAATATGCGGCAAGTGGCGCGTCAGAAGCTCTATATTTGCCCTGTTAAGAATATTTCACACTTGTGCTATCATACACCTATCAAGCTAATACATCGCATTTTACAAGTACATTTTACCCAAATCCACAAGAGAGCATTGCAGAAAAATTTCATTATTCGGAGAAATATTTGTTACTTTGCACCGCAAAACGTGAAAATTATTAATCTAAAATATTGAACTATCATGTCTGAAATTGCAGAACGCGTTAAAAACATCGTGGTCGACAAGCTCGGTTGCGAACCCGAAAAGGTAACCCCCGAAGCTGCCTTCATCACCGACCTTGGCGCCGACAGCCTCGACACCGTAGAACTTATGATGGACTTCGAAAAGGAATTCGGTCTCTCGATTCCCGACGAAGACGCCGAGAAGATCAAGACCGTAGGCGACGCCATCAGCTACGTAGAAGCTCATCAGGGCTAATCCGCGTCAGCATACTCTGACAGCAAGCAACTGAGCCGCCGCGGGAATTCCCCCTCGCAAGGGAATAAGCGGCGGCTTTGTCGTTATTTCTTCAGCCTCGCCGCTGCGGCTGCGCCTATCTATAAGGCGCACAGGCCTCGGGGCACAACCGTTAGCAATACCACATTTTTTGATATGGAACTTAAAAGAGTAGTCGTTACTGGCATGGGTGCCATCTCCCCGCTGGGCAACGATGTTGCCACCACCTGGAGCAACGCCGTAGCCGGCGTCAGCGGTGCCGGTCCCATCACACACTTCGACGCTTCCCTCTTCAAAACGCAGTTTGCATGCGAGGTAAAGGACTTCCATCCCGAAGACCACTTCGACCGCCGCAAACAGCGCCAGCTCGACCTCTACGCGCAGTACGCCATCGTGGCTGCCCGACAGGCTGTCGAGGATGCGGGAATCGAAGCCGAAGCAGCAAACGTCGACCGCAACCGCGTAGGCGTAATCGTTGCCGCAGGCATCGGTGGCCTCCACACTTTCGAAGAGGAAGCCGGTTATTATGCCCTCAATGCCGACAAGGGCCCAAAATACAATCCCTTCTTCATTCCCAAGATGATCGCCGACATCGCTTCCGGCCACATCTCGATGGAGTTCGGATACCACGGCCCCAACTACGGCGTGGTGTCGGCCTGCGCTTCGTCGAACAACGCCATAATCGACGCCTTCAACCTCATTCGTCTCGGTAAGGCCGACGTCATGCTCACCGGCGGCGCCGAAGCAGCCATCTTCCCCGCCGGCGTGGGCGGTTTCAACTCCATGCACGCCCTCTCCACCCGCAACGACAGCCCCGCCACCGCCTCGCGGCCTTTCAGCAAAAGCCGCGACGGTTTCGTGATGGGCGAAGGCTCGGCAGTGCTCGTTCTTGAAGAACTCGAGCACGCTCTCGCACGCGGTGCCCACATCTACTGCGAGGTGGCCGGTGGCGGTATGAGCGCCGACGCTTACCACATCACGGCCACACATCCCGACGGACTCGGCGCCAAGCTCGCCATGCAGGCAGCCCTCGACGACGCCGGTTTCACCGTCGACGACATCGACTACATCAACGTCCACGGCACTTCCACGCCCGTAGGCGACATCTCCGAAGTAAAGGCCATCGCAGAGCTCTTCGGCGAATCGGCAAAGAAGCTCAACATCTCTTCCACCAAGTCGATGACGGGCCACCTCCTCGGTGCCACCGGCGCGATGGAAGCCATGTTCAGCATCAAGGCCGTCGAAGAAGACATCGTGCCCCCCACCATCAACCACGACCCCGAGGATGTCGACGAAGAAATCGACGTCTACGGCCTCAACTTCACCTTCGACAAAGCACAGAAGCGTACCGTGCGCGCCGCCCTCTCCAATTCATTCGGTTTCGGCGGTCACAACGCTACGGTGATTGTGAAGAAATTCGTGAAATAATCACGCCCTGGCGCCAACAGCGCCCGGCATCCACATCCTAACCTTACCGAGCCGCCCCGCACGCCTTGTGCGTGGCGGCTCTATCGTCTCCCCACATCTGCCTTATGACTATAGCGATAATAGTGGCCATGGACAAGGAACTCGGCCTCCTCCTCCCGATGCTCGACTCCGTCACGCGCACCGACGCCGACGGCGTGGCGTGCCACCGCGGACTCTTCGGAAAGCTCGACATCGTGGCCTGCAAATGCGGCATAGGAAAGGTTAACGCCGCTCTTGCCGCCGACGCCGTGCTCCGCACCTTCCATCCCGACATGGTGATAAATACCGGTGTAGCCGGCGGAACGGGCGCCACCGACAGCCCCGTGGGCGTCCTCGACGTCGTCCTGGCCGACCGAATCGCCTACCACGACGTGTGGTGCGGACCCGGCACCGTAGCCGCGCAGGCCGACAACTGCCCCGTCTACTTCTCCTGCCCTCTCGCCGATGACGTGGCCGACGCGCTCGGCGTGCGCCGGGGACTCATCGCCTCGGGCGACATCTTCATCGACAACCCCGACGATCTCCGGCGCGTGCTCGGCATACATCCCGACGCTCTCGCAGTCGACATGGAGTCGGCCGCAATAGCCCAGGCCTGCTACCGCCGACGCGTGCCCTTCGTATGCCTGCGCGTGGTGAGCGACACCCCCGGCGACGGAGGCAACGCCGCCGCCTACGAAGAGTTCTGGACCGACGCGCCCGCACGCACATTCCAGGCCCTCGAACACCTGCTCGAAATGCTCTGACGCCCGCACGCCATCACCCATGAAGGATATTCGTGCCGTGCGTGGCGCCATGCGCCTGCGCCGGATGGTGGAAGAAGGCGAGCACACCACACAGGACTTCAAATTCGCCATAAGCGACGCTCCGAAGATAGCCCGCTCTCTGTCGGCCTTCGCCAACCGCGACGGCGGACGCCTCCTCATAGGCGTAAAGGACAACGGCGTGATAGCCGGCGTGCGCAACGAGGAAGACATCTACGTCGTCGAGCAGGCCGCCGAACGCTACTGTCGCCCCCCACAGCACGTCGACTTCTCGGCATACCGTCTCGAAGCCGGAATCAACGTAATAGTGGCCGAAATCGCCCCGGCAGTCGACAAACCGGTCTTCGCCCTCGAAGCATCGGGCACCGCGCGCGCCTACTACCGCGTGGCCGACGAGAATATAGCCGCACATCCCCTCATGGTGCGTGCTTGGCAAATGCGATCCGAGACAGCGATGGTAGCCTTCGACGGTGCCGTACCAGCCGTACTCGCCTCTCTACGACGTCGCGGCCTCGTTGCCGACCCTCTTGAAGTAGCCCTGGAACTTCATATCGCCGCCGATACAGCCGCCGACGCACTGGCACGGCTCGCGGCTCTGAGGCTGGCCGACTTCGACTACCGCGCCGGACATTTCGTAATGATACCCACACCCGACGAGCCGTGACACGCACCCTTCTCGTCAATATGCTCTGCGCCGGCACCCCGGCCATGCCCGAGGGTGTCGTCGCCCTCGCCACTCTGCGACACGTTGGGCCGGCAGGGCTCGCCGCACGGGCCCTGCTCAGGCGTGTATCGACGCGATTCATACCGCTTTTCGAGGATTATGCCGCCCTCGACTCCGCTCTCCCCGACGCCAAGAATGTGATTCTGTTCGATTACAAAGGCCTCGACGCCCTCTGCCGCCGCGTCGAGGAGCGCTCTCCGCAGGCCCGAAAAATCGTAATGTACTGGAATACCATCGGTACGGCAGCTCCCATGCACCGCCCAGGCTGGGAACTCTGGACCTTCGACCCCGGCGACGCACGCCGCCACGGCATGCGCTTTGTCGACCAATTCTTCTTCGGGCTGCCCACGGGCGTCGGCGTACCCGCCGAATGCGACAGCGACATATCGTTCGTCGGACGCAACAAAGGCCGCTTCGGCCTTCTCAAAAAGTTTGAACGGATGTGGGGTGCCGACCTGCGCCTCGATTTTCGGAGAGTGTCGCATACGGCCCCTGTCGGAGGCACCGTCCGGGCCGTGAGCTACTCCGACTATCTTCGTGCCGGAGCCTCGGCACGCGCGATGCTCGAAATCACCGCCCGCGGCCAGGAAGGCATCACACTGCGCACTCTCGAAGCGCTTGCCATGGGCCGCAAACTACTCACCACCAATGCAGCCATCGCACGGCATCCACTCTACGACCCGCGCATGGTGCGCATCGTCACGCCTGCAACAACAGCCGCCGAAATACGCGACTTCCTCGATGCGCCCGCACAGGCTGCACCTTCACTCAAACCCTATCTCTTCCCCTCCTGGCTCGCACGCTCCCTCGCCGACACTACTTCCCGGTGAGGATGGAGCGGATGTCGTGGAGCTTCGTAAGGGCCTCGAGAGGGGTAAGGTTGTTGATGTCCACGCCGAGGAGTTCGTCGCGCACCTGTTTGAGCACGGGGTCGTCGAGCTGGAAGAACGACAGCTGCATGCCCTCCGTAACTTCCGGCGCCGCCACCTTCACTTTCTGCTTGCCTCGTGCCTTCGGGGCGGCGTCGCCCGAGGAAGCGTCGCCGCTGTTGTCGGCAGCCTCGGCGGCAGTCTCGAGCTGATGAAGCACCGCGTCGGCACGTCGCACCACGGCCACAGGCATACCGGCCAGCCGCGCCACATGTATGCCGAAACTGTGCTCGCTGCCGCCGCGCGCCAGCTTGCGCAGGAACACCACCTTGCCGTCGATTTCACGCACCGACACATTGTAGTTCTCTATGCGCGCATACGACTTCTCCATGTCGTTGAGCTCGTGGTAGTGCGTGGCGAAGAGCGTCTTGGGGTGCAGCCCTCCGTAGTTGTGTATGTATTCCACTATGGCCCAGGCTATGGATATGCCGTCGTAGGTCGACGTGCCGCGCCCGAGCTCGTCGAAGAGTATCAGCGAGCGCTCGCTCATGTTGTTGAGTATGCTTGCGGCCTCGTTCATCTCCACCATGAAGGTCGACTCTCCCAACGAGATGTTGTCCGACGCTCCCACGCGCGTGAAAATCTTGTCGACATAGCCTATGTGCGCGCTCTCGGCGGCCACGAAACAGCCTATCTGAGCCATTATCACGTTGAGTGCCGTCTGGCGCAGCAGCGCCGACTTGCCCGACATGTTGGGGCCCGTAATCATCATCACCTGCGTGCGCTCGTTGTTGAGGCGCACGGTGTTGGAAATATACGGCTCGCCGGCGGGCAGCTGCTTCTCTATCACCGGATGGCGCGCCTCCACGAGCTCGAGGTCGAGCGAATCGTCGACCACCGGGCGGTTGTAACGGTTCTCCAATGCCACGCGCGTGAAGGCACTGAGCACGTCAAGACGCGCCAAAAGGGCCGCGTCGAGCTGCAGTGCGGGTATGAACTGCGCCACTGCCGCCACAAGCTCGGCATAGAGCCGCGCCTGGATAACCTCTATCTTGTCCTGCGCACCGAGTATCTTCTCCTCGTATTCTTTGAGCTCGGGAGTGATGTAGCGCTCGGCGTTGACCAGCGTCTGCTTTCTTATCCAGTCGGCAGGCACCCTCGACTTGTGCGTGTTCGTCACCTCGATATAATAGCCGAACACGTTGTTGTAGCCTATCTTCAAAGAGCCTATGCCGGTGTTCTCCACCTCGCGCGCCTGCATCTTGGCCAGATAGTCGCGCGAGCGGAAGGCGATGTCGCGCAGCTCGTCGAGCTCGGCGTCGACGCCCGCGCATATTATCTCGTCCTTGTTGCCGGGCGTGCCGGCGTCGGTGCGCAGCTCGCGGGCTATGCGGTCGCGTATGGTGGCGCAGGGGTTGAGCTGCTCGCCCAAAGCCTTCAGCGCCGGCTGCCCCGCCTCCGAGCACAGAGCCTTCAAAGGCTCGACGGCTTCAAGGGCGTAGCGCATCAGCACAAGCTCGCGGGGCGTGATGCGCTGGCACGCCACCTTGCTCACAAGGCGTTCGAGGTCGCCCACCGTGCGCAGGTGCTCCGTAACGGTGTCGCGCATATCGCTGTCGCGGAAGAAGTATTCAACGATGTCCAAACGCTCGTTGATGGCCGAAGGGTCTTTGAGCGGCATCTGCAACCATCGCCGAAGCATGCGCGCGCCCATGGGCGTGACGGTGCGGTCGAGCACTCCGAGCAGACTCTTTCCGTCGGGGTCGAGAGGCTCGAAAATTTCCAGATTGCGCACCGTGAAGCGATCGAGACGCACATACCGCCCCGCCTCGATGCGGCTTATCGACGTGATGTGTCCCGTCTTGGTGTGCTGCGTAAGGTCGAGATAGTGCAGAATAGCACCGGCGGCGATTACGGCACTCTCCATGCGGTCGATGCCGAAACCTTTTAGCGACGCCGTGCCGAACTGCTTGCGCAGGCGCTCGTCGGCGGCGGTGGTGGTGAACAGCCAGTCGTCGAGCTCGAACACCGAGCACTGGTGCGCGAACGCCTCCGCAGCCTGACTTTTCTTGCCACGCTCCACCAGCAGCTCCTTAGGCGCCATCGACGACAGAGTCTTGTCGATATAGTCCGTCGTGCCCTCCGTGGTGAGAAATTCTCCCGTGCTTATGTCGAGCAGGGCAAGACCGGTCAGCGCCTTGCCGAAATGCACGGCCGCCAGGAAGTTGTTCTCCCCGCTGTTGAGCACATTGTCGTTCATCGCAACCCCCGGAGTCACAAGTTCTATGATTCCCCGCTTCACTAATTTCTTGGTGAGCTTCGGGTCTTCGAGCTGCTCGCATATGGCCACGCGCTTGCCCGCGCGCACAAGCCGGGGCAGGTAGCTGTCGAGCGCATGATGGGGGAAGCCGGCCAGCTCTACGAACTGCGCCGACCCGTTGGCCCTGCGTGTTAGGGTGATGCCCAATATCTGCGACGCCTCGATGGCGTCGTCGCTGAATGTCTCGTAGAAGTCGCCCACACGGAAAAGAAGGATGGCGTCGGGATGCTTATCCTTCATCCGCTGATACTGCTGCATCAGGGGCGTTTCGACTATCTTCTTGGCCACGGCTCAGGGTGATTATTCATTGACCTTAGCCTCGCGCGAGGGTATCACTATCGACGTATAGCACTGCAAGGCCGCACCCGCGAGGGTGAAGGCTATCCAGTCGCGCATCTCAGCGCCGGGTATGAAGAGAAAAGCAGCGGCAACACAGAGTATTATCGCCTCCCACACCTCCAGACGGTATAGACGCCGCAGCCGCATATCGGCAGCCTTGCGGCCGTCGAAGAGGCGGCACAGCAGCAACAGCAGCGCGCCGGCAGAGTATACGAAGCGATATGCCTCCGTGGCATAAGGTATGTCGCGGAGGAAGAATGGCGTCACAGTAGCCGCAAGCACCAGGAGCAGTGCCACGGGCGTAAGGATACCGGCAATGCGCCGGCGGGAGCTTGTCGTTACTGACATTGTCGCGGGGGAAAATCAGTTTTCAAAAATATACACGTCTTCGTTGGCTTTCTTCATGCCGTACTGCTCACGCACCACGCGCTCCATAAGCTCGGGGTCGGTGGGCAGGCGCCGGTTGAGCTCCCGGTAGTACTGCATGGTATCGCGCTGCAGGGCGAGCTCGTGCTCCAGACTGTCGATGCGATGGAAATAGTCCACTGTGTTGAATACCGTATTCTCACCGCAGAGCACAATATACGCCAATAGCCCTATGCCCAGGATGGTGGAAATGGGGAGATAGCGGTGCGCCCAATGCCAGGCTCGTTTGAGACGTTCTTTCATATCACAAAGTTACGCGTTTTTTCGCAAAAGGCAATAAAAAAACGCCCTCGGCGAGGGCGTTTTTTATTGTTTTGCGATTGGCTTATTTCACAGCAACCTTGGTAACCTTGCTGCCCTGACGGCGTACGAAGATGCCGTTTTCGGGGTTGGCAACGCGAACGCCCTGGAGGTTGAAGTATTCCACGGGAGCGTTGGCTTCGTCAACTGCGGGAGCCTCGATGCCGGCACCGCCCTTGAAGCCTTCTTCGGCCAGGAGGTAGTAGCCGTAGCCGTTACCTGTCTTGTAGGTGAACACGTAAGCGCCCTGCTTGCCGTTGTCGTCGGTTACGACGTTAGCTTCGAAGTTGTGCACGCGGGCACCGGGGCCGCCCTTCTGATGGCCGAGACCGGCTTCGGGGAAGGTGTACATCAGCTCCATGTCGGCGAAAGTACCGCCTTCGCCGAGACGGACGAGGTTCGAGCGGCAAGCCTGCTCGCCGTCATACTCCTCGATGCCGTACATGAAGTAGAACTGGCCGCCGAGCACGAAATCGCAGCAGCCCGAGGGGTTGGTCTTCGGTACGAGAACCACGTCTTCCGAAGGATTGGATACCAACGAGAAGTTCTCTACGCCGGCACCGTCGGTGTTGAGCATGGAGGGTGCGCAGTTCATGTCGTCAACGTAGAAGTTGGCGCATTCGAGTTCCTCATCATAGAGAATCTGAACGGTTGTGCCGCCGTTGAAGTTGGCGAGTGCGGGATAGAAGGCATCGGGCGATGCGGTGGCTACAACGGATTCGTTGCCGTTCATCCAGCCGTACCATTCGTTGTCGTTCTGCTCGCAGCCCCAGCCGTATACGTAGGTTTCGGCAGCGCCCGAAGGTGCGGCCATAACCACGCAGCGGGCTTCCTTGCGGGTGATGTCACCGGCAACGTCGATGAAGTCGACACGGCCGCCGTAAGCCTGGTCGCCGTCCATGAGGGCGAGCTCGGCCTGCTTGGTGCATGCACCGGTAGCGGGGTCGACGCTGAACACCTTGATGGGGTTGGCGACTTCTTCGCCGTCGGAGTTCGTAACGAACATCACACCCTTGTAGCCGGCTACCCAGAGGTTGCCGTAGTAGTCGTGACCGATCTTGTTGGCACCGAGGAGGCCTTCGTTGTAGTTGGCGCCGTCGACGGTGAGCTGAATCGATTTTTCGTAGTTGCCGGTAGCGGCGTCGAACACTACAAGGAGGCCCGAGTCGGCGAGACCGTCGGCGCCGGCAATCTTCGACGAGAGTACGTATATTTTGCCGTCGAGGACGGTGGCCGTACGTACGTAGTCGCTCGAGGGGAAGGCCTGGCCGATGAGATCCATCCAGTTGCCGCTGAGCTCGCAGTTCATCGAGATGTTGGTGAACGTAAGACCGTCCTTGGCAGGATATGTGGCGGTGTCGACAGCGGCGAACGCGCTTGCACCGGCAAGAAGCATTGAAGCAAGGAGTAAACCTTTTTTCATAGATAGAAGGGGTTTGTTGTTATTAGATAGGGTTGTTTTAGTTGCTTTAATTTTAAGGTTGTGGCGGCACTGAGGAAGGCCGCGCGAGGAGATTGTGGATTCACGCCGTAAAGGTAGCTACTTTTTTTTGTAGTTCAGCTATACCAATTCTTAAAATTTGTGTAATTGAGCGTTAAATTTTGTTTTGACATATCAGAAATGCGGTCGGGAGAGCCGCTGGGTTCTCCCGACCGCATATATTTTGTTGTCGAGTCTTACTTCTCGCGCATGAACACGTTCACCGGCGTACCGTGGAAGTCCCAATGCTCGCGTATCTTGTTTTCAAGATAGCGGCGGTACGGCTCCTTCACCCACTGCGGAAGGTTGCAGAAGAAGATAAACGTCGGCACCTGCGCGCCTTTGAGCATCGTTATATACTTGATTTTTATAAACTTGCCCTTGTTGCTTGGCGGCGGATAGGCGTCGATGTCGGCCTTGAGCACAGTGTTGAGCTGTGAGGTGGGCACAGTGCGCCGGCGGTTGCCGTACACCTCGATGGCCGTTTCGAGCACCTTGAATATGCGCTGCTTCGTCACTGCCGAGGTGAAGATGATGGGGAAGTCGGTGAAGGGCGCGAAACGGGCGCGTATGGCCTCCTCGTAGTGGCGGATGGCGGCGTTGCTCTTGTCCTCCACAAGGTCCCATTTGTTCACCACCACCACCAGGCCCTTCTTGTTGCGCTGTATAAGCGAGAAGATGTTCACGTCCTGCGCCTCGATGCCGCGGGTGGCGTCGATCATCAATATGCACACGTCCGAGGCCTCGATGGCGCGGATGGAACGGATTACCGAATAATACTCGATGTCCTCGTTCACCTTGTTCTTCTTGCGGATGCCGGCGGTATCCACAAGATAGAAGTCGAAGCCGTATTTGGTGTACCGGGTGTAGATGCTGTCGCGCGTGGTTCCGGCGATATCGGTCACTATATGGCGCTCCGCGCCGATGAAGGCGTTCACTATCGACGACTTGCCCGCGTTCGGTCGGCCCACGATGGCAAATTTCGGCAGCTCCGAGTCGATGTTCTCCTCCTCGGTGTCGGGCTCGGGCAGCTTGGCCACCACCTCGTCAAGAAGGTCGCCCGTGCCGTAGCCGTTCACTGCGCTCACAGGGTAGGGGTCGCCCAGACCGAGCGAGTAGAACTCGGGCACATTGTAGACCCACTCGTTGGAGTCTACCTTGTTGGCCACGAGAATCACGGGCTTGCGCGACCTGCGCAGTATCTGCGCCACATGGTCGTCGAGATCCGTCACTCCGTTCATGGCGTCAACCACGAAGAGTATCACGTCGGCCTGCTCGATGGCGAGCTCAACCTGCTTGTTGATTTCCGATTCGAACACGTCGTCGGAGTTCACCACCCAGCCGCCGGTGTCGACGATGGAAAATTCCCGGCCGTTCCAATCCACCTTGCCGTACTGGCGGTCGCGGGTGGTGCCGGCCGTGGGGTCGGTAATCGCCGTGCGGCTCTGCGTCAGGCGGTTGAAAAGCGTCGACTTGCCCACATTGGGGCGTCCGACTATTGCTACAAGTTGTGACATATATGATAGTTGAAAGTGTTGTGTGGGGAAGGGGTGGCCTACTCGATGTAGCCGAACTGGCGCAGCTTGCTTTCGCGGTTGCGCCAGTCGGGCTCAACCTTAACGAAGAGTTCCAGATACACGCTCTTCTCGAAGAAGCGCTCTATGTCCTGGCGCGCCTGAGTGCCCACCTTTTTGAGCATCGAGCCCCCGCGCCCAATGAGGATGCCCTTCTGGCTGTCGCGCTCCACATAGATTACGGCCATGATGTGGATGGAGTTGTCCTTTTCATCGAATTTTTCGACGATAACCTCCGTGGAGTAAGGCACTTCCTTGTCGTAGTTCAGCAAGATTTTCTCGCGGATGATTTCCGTCACAAAGAAGCGCGCGGGTTTGTCGGTAAGCGCATCCTTGCCGAAGTAGGGTGCGCCCGTAGGAAGAAGCTCCACGATGCGGGCCATCAGGTTGCCCACATTGAATCCTTCCTTGGCCGACGTCGGGAAAATCTCGGCGTTCGGAAGACGCTGGCGCCACGCCTCGACAATGGTGTCGAGCTCGTCGTTGCCTTTGAGAAGGTCTATTTTGTTGATTACCAACAGTACCGGCACCTTTTCCTTGGCAACCTTGGCAAGGAAACCGGCGTTCTTTTCGGGATCTTCCACCACGTCGGTAACATAGAGAAGCACATCGGCGTCGGTAAGCGCCTCCTCGCTGAAAGCGAGCATGCTTTCCTGCATCTTGTATTTGGGTGAAAGCACTCCCGGAGTGTCCGAAAAGACTATCTGGTACTCGGGAGTGTTCACTATGCCCATTATGCGGTGGCGCGTGGTCTGCGCCTTCTGGGTGATGATGCTCACGCGCTCGCCCACGAGCTCGTTCATAAGCGTCGACTTGCCCACGTTGGGGTTGCCCACGATATTCACGAAACCCGATTTATGAGTGGCGGGAAGGTTCTGCTGGTCGGCGGCGGTGAGGCCGCCTGTGTTATTGTCTGTCATATCTGCCGGTGTTTTAAGTGGTTTGAGACGCCCGTCGGCGCTGTTATTTTGTGCCCGCACACGGGTGCGCGCTCCTTATAATAACAAGAATAGCACCCAAAAAGTGCTATTCATGTCTATAATTTTGTGCCGCCGGGCCTGGGGTCTCAAATCAGAGGTCCCACACCAGGTACATGGCACCCCATGTGAAGCCGGCGCCGAAGGCCGTGAGCACTATGCGGTCGCCCTTTTTGAGGGTGCCCTTGTACTCGTCAAGACACAGGGGAATGGATGCTGCCGACGTGTTGCCGGTATGCTCGATGTTCACGAGCACCTTTTCCATCGGGAACTTGGCACGCTGGGCCACGGCCTCGATTATGCGCAGGTTGGCCTGATGGGGCACCAGATAGTCAACACTGTCGATGTCAAGATGGTTGCGCTCCATCACTTCCACTGTGGAAGTGAGCATGTTGGTCACGGCGTGGCGGTATACCGCGCGGCCGTCCTGGAAAAGGAAGTTCTCTCCGGCGTCGATGGTGGCGTGCGTCGTAGGCTTGGCAGAACCGCCGGCAACCATCAGGAGATGATCCTTGCCTTCGCCGTCGACGTGGAACACGGCGTCGATGATACCAGCATCGGCATCGTCGGTGGGTTCGACAAGTACGGCGGCGGCGCCGTCGCCGAAGAGAGGACATGTGGCGCGGTCCTGATAGTTGACCATCGACGACATTTTCTCGGCTGCAACTACAACCACTTTCTTGTAGATGCCCGAGCACACATAGGCGCGGGCCTCCTGCAAGGCCACCAGGAAGCCGGCACATGCGGCTTCCATGTCGTAGCTGTATGCCTTGCTCAGGCCACAGCCGTGGCAGATGATGCTGCCGGTCGACGGGAAACGGTAATCGGGGTTGGAGGTGGCGCAGATAAGCACATCGACCTCGCCGGCCGAGATGCCGGTTTCGGCCAACAGTTTGTTTACTGCCTGTATGCCCATATACGACGACCCCTTGTCGGCGTCGCGGAGGATATGGCGCTGTTTGATTCCGACGCGTGTCATTATCCACTCGTCGTTGGTATCGACCATTTTCGAGAGCATCTCATTGTCGAGAATGCCGTCGGGAACGTAGCTTGCTATGCCTGATATACGGGCGTTCATGATTCGGAGGGGGTATTCGTTGGTTTCGGCCTCCACCCGGGAAGCCGTGCCTGAAGAGGCAAATATCGGGGGACGGAATTATGAAAGAGGCGGAAGTTGCCCGGACAGAACAGATTGGGCGTGCGGCAGGAAAGACTCCGGCCTGTAAAATAGCCCAAACGGGTCAGATAGGAAGGCCGCGGAACTTCCGGTCGCCTTTCCTATATGACCTCTTGAATTTCTCGCCCGGGGCGACCGCGCCGGCCTTGTCGGACCGACGGGGCACAGGCTTAGACGGCCTCCTCTTTTACGATGGCCTGCTTGCCGCGGTAGTAGCCGCATTCGCCGCACACGGTGTGGTAGATGTGCCAGGCGCCGCAGTTGGGGCAAAGTGCAAGAGTGGGGGCCACTGCCTTGTCGTGGGTGCGACGCTTGGCAGTGCGGGTTTTGGATTGCTTGCGTTTAGGATGTGCCATTTCTGTTTATCTTAGATATTAATTATCAATATATTGAAGCCGCACCGGACGGACGGCGCAGCGGAGAAGGTTCATTCGTCGGCCTCGCTCTCGCCGCCCAGCTTGCGCAGGGCGTTCCAACGCGGGTCGGTGCTGCCGCCGCCGTCGCCGTCGTAGCTCTCGATATCCTCCATGAGGTCGTCTTCAAGCTCGGCGTCTTCGTCGTCGACACGTGCACGGTGTTTTTTCAACAGGGCGCTCATCGCGCGGTTGCACTTTCCCATTGGGTGAACGTGCTTGATAGGGATGGCGATTACCACCGTGTCGTAAATCATATACGCCACGTTGAGCGTCGCGTCGCCCTGCGGTATCTCGAGCACATCGTCGCTGTCGTCGTTGTAGCGCTCGCCATACTTAACCGTAATGTCGTAAGTGGCATTCTCGATGGGATACACGAGCTCGTCAAGACAGCGGTCGCAAATGAGGGTCACCGTTCCGTTGACGGCAAAATGCAGAGCGTAAACATCGCCGTTGTATTTCACCGTAACTACGGCCTTCAGGTCGCCGCCATGGATATCGCTGTTCTCCATGTTCACGAAGAACTGTTTGTCCAGGTCGAAATCGAACTGATGTTCCCCCGGGGCAAGGCTCTTCAGAGGCAAATTGAAGGCG
>CABRZA010000023.1 GCA_902475285.1 uncultured Porphyromonadaceae bacterium | reverse complement strand
TCTAACCAACTGAGCTATCCCGCCGTTTTGCGAGTGCAAAGTTACGCACAATTTTTGAAATAGCAAATTTTTTTGGCGATATTTTTTGGCGCGCAATCAAGAATCGCGGGAATATCGCAGCGCAATTATCTATATTTCAACTCTTTACAAAGCAATAGGCGAGCATCAAAAAAGTTCACTGAAAAAGTCAAATGCCGCAGGCCTCGGCTTCGTCGATTATGGCACGGGCGAGGGCAAGGGTATCGGCAGGGCAATCGTCGGGGGCATCGAGGGCCTTTCTCGCCAAGGCCTTTGCCGCGTCGGGGCGCCCGTAGAGAAGATTCATGGCCAGACGCATGCCGGCGTAGCACTCCATGCCGCGACGCGTGTCGACGAGCTCGGCGGCGAGGTCCGGGGCATAAGGAAGGTGACGGAGGAGACGGTGGCAGAGGATGTCGGCACTCTCGCGATCGACGATTGAGGCGCACCAGCGGCGCGCGTCGGCGATAGTGAAACTCTCGCGCGGCATAATCATAGGAGCGGCGAGCTGGCTCTCGCGGGTAGTTTTGTTGGCCCAGAGGTCTTCGGCCAGGGCACGGTCGGGAGCCATGTCGCGCGCGATGTCGACAATCTGAGGAAGGTTGAGGCCGAAAATCACCTTGTAGGGCGAGCCTGCGTGGCGCAGAGTGTCGGCCACGACGCCGTTGCGCATGGCAAAGAAGCGGCGCTTGACAGTCTGCATGGGAGAATATTGCTGTTCGGTCATGACGGAACGTGAAGGAAATTTTCTGCAAAGTTACGAGTAAAAATAATTTTTTTTGACTTAGGGAAGGCGAATAATTTGTCCATGTTGAAAAAAATGCTTAATTTTGATGAACAAAACGGCGGCATTGCCGCCACGACACAAAACAGACATACATGACAGACCACGAATTCCGCAATTTCGCCGTCCATCACCTCAACATGAACGGCCTCGCAATCGACCAGTACGCCAATCATATTTCGAGTGTGGCAAGCCCTGTGGCATCCTATATCAATCCCACCATCATCGAGGAGCGCCAGCTCAACGTGGCGCAGATGGATGTATTCTCGCGCCTTATGATGGACCGCGTGATCTTCCTCGGCACCGAAGTCAACGACTATACCGCCAACGTAATCCAGGCCCAGCTGCTCTACCTCGACAGCACCGACCCGGGCAAGGATGTGTCGATCTACATCAACTCTCCCGGCGGCTCGGTATACGCCGGCCTGGGTATCTACGACACGATGCAGTATATCTCGTCCGACGTGGCCACCCTCTGCACTGGCATGGCCGCATCGATGGCCGCAGTGCTTCTGGTGAGCGGCGAGAAGGGCAAGCGCTTCGCCCTGACACACTCGCGCGTGATGATACACCAGCCCATGGGCGGCGCCCAGGGCCAGGCTTCCGACATCGAGATTACCGCCCGCGAAATCAAGAAGCTCAAGGCCGAGCTCTACAACATCATAGCCGACCACTCGGGCCAGCCCTTCGAAAAGGTTGAGCGCGACTCCGACCGCGATTACTGGATGACCTCGCAGGAAGCCCTCGAATACGGCATGATCGACCGCGTGCTGGTGAAATCGAAGAAGAAGATTTCAGACTAAGGAGTATAACCAATAAGTACAATGGCAAAGAAAAGAACTATTGCCCCCCACTGCAGCTTCTGCGGCCGCACCGAGGCCGACGGCGCAACTCTGCTGCCCTCGCCCGGCGAGGACGCCTGCATATGCATCGACTGCATAGAGACGGCGGCTTCGATGCTGGGCATGCTCGACGACAACGACAGCTCGCACGGCGCAGCGATGCGGGCCCGCGCCAAGCAGCGCACGGCCAAAGGCATGCCCCAAGAGGCGCCCAAGCCCAAGGAGATACCCACTCCGGCCAAAATCAAGGAGTTCCTCGACCAGTATATCATCGGTCAGGACCAGGCCAAGAAGTATCTCTCGGTGGCCGTATACAATCACTACAAGCGCCTCGACCAGCCCTCCGACGCCGAAGGGGTGGAGATAGAGAAGAGCAACATCATCATGGTGGGCCCGACGGGCACCGGCAAGACGCTCATAGCTCGCACGATAGCCAAGATTCTCGACGTGCCTTTCACCATCGTCGACGCCACCGTGCTCACGCAGGCAGGCTATGTGGGCGAGGACATCGAGAGCCTCCTGACGCGACTGCTGCAGGTGGCCGACTACGACGTGGCGCGCGCCGAGCGCGGCATTGTGTTCATCGACGAAATCGACAAGATAGCCCGCAAGGGCGACAACCCCTCGATAACGCGCGACGTCGGCGGCGAGGGCGTGCAGCAGGGCCTCTTGAAACTGCTTGAGGGCTCTGTGGTGAACGTGCCGCCGCAAGGAGGACGCAAGCACCCCGAGCAGCCAATGATAGCCGTCGACACGAAGAACATCCTCTTCATCTGCGGCGGCGCCTTCGAAGGTATCGAGCAGGCCATAGCCCACCGTCTAAACACAAGCTTCGTGGGTTTCAGCACCGACGCCGAATCGCGGCGCATACAACGCGACCAGTTCATGAGCCATGTGGCTCCCCAGGACCTCCGCACCTTCGGCCTCATACCCGAAATCATCGGCCGCCTGCCCATCCTGACCCATCTTCATCCGCTCGACCGCGACGCCCTCCGGCGCATCCTCACCGAGCCGAAGAACGCCATCACGCGCCAGTACACCAAGTTGTTGGCAATGGACGGCGTTAAACTGGTGTTCGAGCCAGAAGCACTCGACTTCATCGTCGACAAGGCCATCGAATACAAGCTCGGTGCCCGAGGCCTCCGCTCGATAGTGGAGACGATAATGATGAACCCCATGTTCGACATACCGAGCCAAAAGCCGGAAGAATTTGTGGTCACGGCCGACTTCTGCCGGCGGCAGCTCGAAGAATCGCACTTCGACGCACAGGCCGTGTGAGCCCGTAAGCACGCCACTCCCGGCACATCAATCACACCCCCAACGACTCACCCGATATGATAACCGACGAACTCACCCTCACCCAAGCCCTCAAGCTGCATTTCGGCTTCAACACCTTCAAGGGCAACCAGGAAGCTATCATAGCCAGCCTTCTGGAAGGCCGCGACACCTTCGTGATTATGCCCACGGGAGGGGGTAAGTCGCTATGCTATCAACTGCCGGCACTGATGAGCGGCGGCACGGCGATAGTGATATCGCCGCTGATTGCCCTGATGAAGAATCAGGTCGACGCCATGCGCAATTTCAGCGAGAACGACAGCATAGCGCATTTTCTCAACTCGTCGCTTACCAAATCGGCCGTCGACCAGGTGAAGAGCGATGTAGCCGCCGGACGCACAAAGCTGCTTTATGTAGCTCCCGAATCGCTTACTAAAGAAGAAAACATAGAATTTCTCAAATCCGTTACCATCTCTTTCTATGCCGTCGACGAGGCGCACTGCATCTCGGAATGGGGACACGATTTCCGGCCGGAATACCGCCGTATACGCCCAATAATAAACGAGATAGGTCAGCGTCCCGTGATAGCCCTCACCGCCACTGCCACGCCGAAGGTGCAGCACGACATACAGAAGAACCTCGCCATGACCGATGCGGCAGTGTTCAAGTCGTCGTTCAACCGCGCCAACCTCTACTACGAGATTCGCCCAAAGACGGCCAACACCGACCGCGACATCATACGTTTCATCAAGCAGCGCCCCGGCAAGTCGGGCATAATCTACTGCCTCTCCCGCAAGAAAGTCGAGGAGCTCGCCGAGCTGCTGAGGGTGAACAATATACGAGCCCTCCCCTACCACGCCGGCATGGACCCGGCCACACGTTCGGCCAATCAGGATGCATTCCTGCTCGAACAGGTCGACGTGATAGTGGCCACCATAGCCTTCGGTATGGGTATCGACAAACCCGACGTGCGCTTCGTAATTCACTACGACATGCCGAAGTCGCTCGAAGGATACTACCAGGAGACCGGCCGCAGCGGCCGCGACGGAGGCGAAGGCATTTGCCTCACTTTCTACTCCCGTAAAGACCTCCAGAAAATGGAGAAATTCGTGCAGGGCAAACCGATAGCCGAACAGGAAATCGGACGCCAGCTGCTGGCCGAAACTGCGGCTTACGCCGAGTCGTCGCTTTGCCGGCGAAAGACTCTGCTGCACTATTTTGGCGAGAACTTCGAAAAAGAGAACTGTGGTAACTGCGACAACTGTCTCAATCCAAAGAAACAAGTGGAAGCAAAAGACGACTTGACAGCGGCTCTCGAAACGATAGCCGCCCTCAAAGAAAAGTTCAAAACCGATTATGTGGTCGACGTTATGGTCGGCCGCGCCACCGCCGATGTCCGCAGCTACGGACACGACGAGCTCGAAGTGTTCGGCTGCGCCGAAGGCTCGAGCCCAAAATATATCAATTCTGTAATTCAACAAGCCATAATCGCCGGATACATCGAACGCGGCGTGGAAAACTACGGCATCCTCAAACTCACCCGCAAGGGCAAGGACTTCCTAAAAGAGCCGCAGTCGTTCAAAATTGTGGAGGATTCCGACTTCTCCGACGATATTCTCGACGACGATATCCAGCCCAAGGGCGCAGGAGGCGCCGCCGACGAGGAGCTATACTCTATCCTAAACTCCCTGCGACGCAACGTGGCGTCGAAGCTCAAGCTGCCGCCATACGTAATATTCCAGGACCCCTCGCTCGAGGCTATGGCAACTACATACCCCGTCACCATGGAGGAACTTGCCAACATCGCCGGCGTGGGCATGGGCAAGGCAAAGCGCTACGGCGAGGAATTCATTAAGGTTATCAAGACCTATGTCGAAGAAAACGAGATAGAGCGACCCGAAGACCTCCGCGTGCGCACCGTCGCAAGCCGCAACAAACAGAAAATAAACATCATCCAGGCCATCGACCGAAAGATCGACCTGCACGACATAGCATCGGCCAACAGCCTCGACTTCGACCAGCTTCTCGACGAAATCGAGGCCATCGTCCACGCTGGCACGAGAATCAACATTTCATATTTCATCGACGAGATGATCTACCCCGATGACCAGGACGAAATATTCGAGTACTTCCGCACCTCCGACTCCGGCGACCTCAACGAGGCCTACAAGGCTCTCGGAGCCGACTACTCGGAAGAGGAGATAAGGCTCGTGAGAATCAAATTCCTGTCGGACCTGGGCAACTAACTTGAAACACATGGACATCACCATATTGTCGAAACTCTACTCCGACGTCGTGGGCACGGCGCCCGAGAGCGTCACCGAGCTCCCCTCATCGGGTTCCAACCGCCGATACTTCCGTCTGGGAGGCGGCGGCGCGCCCAGCCTCATAGGCGTGGCCGGAACGTCGAAACCCGAGAACGAGGCATTCATCTACATGGCCCGCCACTTCGGCGAAAAAGGCCTGCCCGTGCCCGAGGTGCTCGCCGTGAGCCCCGACCGCATGGCATATGTGCAGACCGACCTCGGCGACAGCCTCCTATTCAACGAGATTGAGAAGGGGCGTCTCACACGCTCCTTCTCGGCCGACGAAAAAGCGCTCCTCTCGAAGACCATCCGCCGCCTCCCCGACATACAGTTTGCCGGCGCCGAGGGTATGGATTTCTCGGTGTGCTATCCGGCCGCCGACTTCGACGAGCGCACGATAATGTGGGACCTCAACTACTTCAAGTACTGCTTCCTCAAAGCCACGGGACTCGACTTCTCCGAAGACAAGCTCGAAGACGACTTCCAGCGCATGTCGGCGGTGCTAATGGAGAGCCGCACCGACACCTTCATGTACCGCGACTTCCAAAGCCGCAACGTGATGGTGCGCGACGGCGAGCCGTGGTTCATCGACTTCCAGGGCGGCCGCCGGGGCCCCTTCTACTACGACGTGGCATCCTTCCTATGGCAGGCCAAGGCCAACATTCCCGAAGGCCTGCGCCACGAGCTATTGCAGGACTACCTCGAGTCGGTAAGGAAGTACATCGACATCGCCGACGACGAGTTCTTGGGCCGCCTGCGCCACTTCGTGCTCTTCCGCACGCTGCAAGTACTCGGCGCATACGGCTTCCGAGGCTACTTTGAGAAGAAGCCCCACTTCATGCAGAGCGTACCCTTCGCCCTCGCCAACCTGCGGGCACTCCTCCACGAACCCTTCGCCGAATATCCATATCTCAACGACCTTCTGCACCGACTCGTCAACATGCGCCAGTTTGCCGACGACATGGACCGCCGCAAGCTCACCGTTCGCGTCATGAGCTTCGCATATAAAAAAGGTATACCCAACGACGCCACCGGCAACGGCGGCGGATACGTGTTCGACTGCCGTGCCATCAACAACCCCGGCAAGTACGAGCGCTACAAATCGTATACCGGCCTCGACTCAAACGTGATTCAGTTCCTCGAAGACGACGGCGAAGTGATAACCTTCCTCGACCATTGCCACGCGCTCGTCGATGCCTCGGTGCAGCGCTACATCGAGCGCGGCTTCACCAACCTGATGATAGCCTACGGCTGCACCGGCGGACAGCACCGATCGGTGTACTGCGCGCAGCACACCGCCGAACACATCGCCCGCAAATTCAACGTAAAGGTCGAACTCGTGCACCGCGAGCAGAACATAGAGCAGAATTTCAATCCCAAGGAATGAAAGGAATAGTCTTTGCCGCCGGCGTAGGCTCGCGGCTGAAACCTTTCACCGACACACATCCCAAGGCCCTCGCCCCCGTTGGTGGCGACACAGCTCTGGGCTTTGTGATTCGGCGCCTCGTCGATGCCGGCGCCGACGGAGTGGTGGTCAACGTGCACCATTTCGCCCGACAGGTCATCGACTGGCTGGCCGCACGCCACTTCGGCGTGCCCGTGGAGATATCCGATGAAAGCCCCCTCCTCCTCGACACCGGCGGCGCACTGGCCAAAATATACCGCGAGAGCCGCATAGTGGCCGCCGCCGCTCCCGACGAACCGCTGATAGTGCACAACGCCGACATCCTCACCGACTTCCCCCTGGCGGCGCTCACCCAAGCGCTCGCCGAGGCCGATGCGGCAGTGCTCGTCGACGCCGACCGCGCTTCGTCGCGCGCCCTGCTGTTCGACAGCGACGGCCGTATGCGCGGATGGGAGAACGTCCGCGACGGCATCGTGCGCCCCGAGGGCATCGACCCCGCATCCTTCACGGCAGCGGCCTTCGGCGGTGTGCACGCATTGCGCCGCAGAGTCCTGGCCGACATATCGGCCTATTGCGGCCCCACGCTGCACCCCTTCGGCATCGTGCCCTACTACATCGACCGTTGCGCCGACCTCTGCATCAGGGCGTGCATGCCCCCCAAGCCTTACCGCTGGCACGACATCGGCACTCCCGAGCGCCTTGCCCGCGCACAACAGACTTTCTCATCCACCCCCTCATGAACCCCGAAACCGAACACAGCCGCAGCTACTTCCTCTCGGCCGGCGAAAGCAATGCCGAGGGGCTCATGCCCCTTACCCTGATGGTGGAACGCCTCATAGAGATATCCACCGAACATGCCAACAGCCTCGGCATAGGCTATGCCGAACTAATCAAAAAGAACATCGGCTGGGTGCTCAGCCGCGTGAGCCTGGAAATGTACCGCTACCCGCGCATCAACGAAACCTACGTGCTCACCACATGGATCGAGAGCTACAACCGCTTTTTCAGCGAACGCAACATCGCCATCACAGCCCCGGGCGGCGAAGTGCTGGGCTATGCGCGCACCGTATGGGTGGCCATGGACTTCGAAAAGCGCGCCCTCGCCAACCTCACGCAGCTCGACAGGCGCTGCTTCCCCGTCGCCGACCTCCCATGCCCCATCGACCGCACCCCTACCCTGGCTCCGGCTGGTGAAGGCTCAACGGCTGTACCCTACACGTTCAAGTACTGCGACCTCGACTTCAACCGCCACGTCAACACCGTCCGCTACATCGAGCTACTCCTCAACCAAAAATCGCTCGAGCACTACGACGCCTTCGCGGCCGGGCGTTTCGACATCCACTTCCACCACGAATGCCGCTACGGCCAGACGGTGGAGCTCCGCGTGGAAAGCGCCGACGGCTCCGACACCTTCGACATTGTCACCCCCGACGGCAAACACGCCATCGTGGCCCGCATAAAATGGAAAGAAATCATCGAATGAAAGCATCCGATTTCCCAGCCGCCGCACTCTTCGACCTCGACGGCGTGCTCCTCGACACCGAACCCGTCTACACCCGCATATGGAGCGACATAGAGCGCGTCTACCCCACGGGCATCGACAATTTCGCCCTAAAAATTAAGGGCAACACCCTCCCCCGCATCCTCGACACGTATTTCCCCGACCCCGACGTGCAGGCCGCCGTAAAGGCAATGCTCGCCGAACGCGAGGAAGCCATGGAATATCCCGTATTCGACGGCGTAATGGAATTCCTCGAAGGCCTCCGACGACTGCAAATCCCCGCCGCCATCGTCACCAGCAGCGGCGACGCCAAGATGCAGCGCATAGCCCGCAAGGAGCCCGAGTTCATGGCCATGTTCCGCGCTCTTGTCACCGACTCCTGCGTCACCCACTCCAAGCCCCACCCGGAGCCCTACCTCAAAGGCGCCGAAGCCCTCGGGGCCGACCCTGCGCGCTGCCTCGTGTTCGAAGATTCATTCGCCGGCATCGACGCCGGACACGCCGCCGGCTGCACCGTTGTGGCCATCGCCACCACCAACAGCCGCGAGAGCCTCACGGGTCGCGCCGCTGTGATTCTCGACACGCTCGCCGAGCTCAGCGCCGCCGAGCTGCTCGAAATTCTATGAAAAATTTTCTGAAAAAGACTTGACTTTTCTGAATTTTTTTTGTACTTTTGTACTGAAAAACGTCCGCATGCAGGCATGACACCGACCCGCCTGCTCCCGACGCCAGTAAGCAACCGCACCGCAAAACTCTCAATGACAAGCATCGACCCGCATATCGAACGCCTTTTGGCGACACGGAGCTATGTATCCGTGCCGGGGCTCGGTGCGTTTGTCAGCCGCCGCATCTCGGCCGCCGTCGAGGGCGACACCATAAGCGCCCCCGCGCTCTCCACGGCATTCGACCACTACCCCGACATCGCCGACGACGGTCTCTCGGCATCCGTCGCCCGCGCCACCGGCTCCGACACCGCCACCGCAGCAGCCACAGTCGAGGCCGACGTGCAGTTTGTCAACCAACAGCTCGCCATCGAGGGGCACTACGCCATCGTTGGCGTAGGCACACTCCTCCGCAACGCCGACGGCAGCATCGGCTTCGAGCAGCAGGCCGCCGAGCAATGGCTCCCGGCACTTACCCTCACGCCGCTCAAAGCACCCGAAACCGTAGCGCCCGTCGCCGCGCCTGCTATGAGCGACGCCTTCGCACGCTCGCTGCGCCGCACCGCGTCGAGCGCCGCCGCCATAGCAATATTCGCATTCCTCGCCTTCATCTTCACCCAACTCCCCCTCGGCCGCAACAACACCGACAAGCCCCTCTCCGCCGGCCTCACCCCAGCCGCCGTCCCGGCGCGCCCAACCATCGACTTCACCCCATCCAGCCCCCTCGTCCTCATCCTCAACACCCCAGCCGACGCCTCCGAGACCGTATCAATTGAAAATGCAAGCGTTGATGGCACCGACGGCCCTGGCACAACTGGCGTTGGCTCTGATGGTGTTGCCGCTGAAAGTAGGGGCGCTATACATAGCGACCGCCTCTCGGAGGTAACTTCCGCATCCGCAACGGCAACCGAAACCACCATCCCGGCCAGCACCGCACCCGCCGCAACGACCACAACCGGCGGTGAAACCGCCGCCATCTCGGCCGACGGCAACGCCGACGACCGCTACTGCCTCATCGTAGCCTCACTGGCCAACGCCGACGAAGCCGCCAAGTACCTTGCCACAGCTCCCGACGGCCTCCGCCTCATCATCATCGACGGCCGCTACCGCATAGCCGCCCTCACAGGCCCCACCTACGCCGCCGTCCAGCGCGCCGCCACCGCCTCCGGCCTCCTCACCCGCTACCCCTCCGCCTGGATCTGCCGCCGCTGACCTGGCAATCCACTTTCCCATCCACTGTTACTGTATCGAAGTAGGAGCGCAATACATTCCAATGCCACTAATTGATTGCATACGCGACTGATTTTCAGCTATGAAGTAGGGGCGCAATATATTGCGCCCGCCTGGCAACCGCCAATCGTCCACGTCCGACAAGTCTGACAAGTCCGACATCCTGGCCATCCGCACAACTGCTGCGTGATTTGCATATCAATGCTGTTTACTTTAAATACACGACCAAAGGTCTTGCAAAAATCCGCATAGCGGCGACATTATTATCCGAGTGAGTGTAAACCCACTCGCGTATTGGAAAACATCCTAAGCAAACAGCATTGGGGCGCAATACATTGTTGCCGCCTTTCCAAAACTTTTGCTACCTTTGCAGGCTAATTTATTTCGGCAATAATATGAACAACGATGTGACTATTCGACCGGGCCAGGTAGGCGACGTGGCTCGGGTGATGGAGATTTTCGATGGGGCTCGGGCGTATATGCGGCGGTGCGGGAACAGCACGCAGTGGACAGGTGGGTATCCGTCGGCACAGACGGTGCGCGGCGACATCGCTGCCGGGAATCTATTCGTGGCCGAGGTCGGGGGGAAGATTGTGGGCTGCTGCACGCTGGTGGTGGGGGCCGACCCTTATTATGGCGAGATAGACGGGCAGTGGCTCAACGACGAGCCTTACGGCACGATCCACCGGCTGGCATCGAGCGGCGAGGTGCGGGGGATGGCTGATATATTCATCGACTTTTGCACGGAACGGATAGGCAATCTGCGCATCGACACGCACGCCGACAATCTGCCTATGCAGAGGGCCATTCTGCGCAATGGGTTCAGCTACTGCGGGGTGGTGCGTGTGGCCGGCGGCTCACCGCGGCTGGCATATCAGCGCACGCTCTGAGATGAGTGCCGAAAATATTTGTGGGTGTTTTTGATTTTTAACATCATTTAAGCGAGAAATACACAAATTTAGGTTAACTTTGCCTTGCAATTTATACTGCGCTTATTGTGCCCCGGCAAGAGTGCCGCGCGCACGGGCAGATAAAACAACTGTACTTTGAATCTAAACCCACTTAAATTCCTGATGAATAAATTTTTACTTCTGATGGCGCTGAGTACCGGCCTCGCTTTGCCGGTATGCGCCGAAAGCGTGCAGCTGCAAGGCAAGAGCTACGAGGTGGAGGTGAAAACCGACCGTGAGATTGGTCCGGGCATCCGTCACACACGCTTCCGTCTGCCGGCATATCCTCTGAATATCAACGTACTGCGCGTCGACCTCTCCAATCCCTACAACCGTATAGAAACTACCGTGGCCAACGAGAGCGCCAAGGGCACCGAAGGCCTCGTGCATGCCGCCGAACGTCAGAGCAAGGAAGGCCACCGAGCCCTGGCAGGCGCCAACGCCAACTTCTGGGTGGTGGCCACTCAGCCCGAGGAGAACACCTACACGGGCACCACGCGCAACGCCAGCATTCGCAACGGCATGATGGTGACCGAATCGAACCAGCACCGCGACCAGTGGGACGGCGGCACAATGCGCACAGGCGTGGTGGCCATGAGCTACGACAAGACGGCCTACATCGACTACTGCACCTCCGACATCACCGTGACGTCGGCCAAGACCGGCAGCCTCACGGTGCACCAGTGCAACAAGGGCGTGTGGAGCGACGAGCTGTGCATGTACAACAGCTTCTACGGCGCCACCCGCGCATTCATGCCCATCTATCAGGATGCTGCCGGCAAATATCAGCACGACGAGGCCGGCGACGCCACCGAGGTAATCCTCGACCTTGCCGAGGGTCAGGGCTGGGACAGCGGCCGCGACATAAAGCTGAAGGTTGTGGAAGTGCGCACCAATGCCGGCAAGGGCACGCTGGGGCAGCATGACCTCGCCCTTGTAGGCCGCGGCGCCAACGCCACTGCCATCGCAGCCCTCGCCGAAGGCGACGAGGTGACCCTCAAATACACCTGGACCTACAATCCCGGCACCGAGCAGGAAGTGACTCCTCTGGTAGAACAGGCCGTGGGCGGCAACGCGCTGGTAATGCGCGGCGGCGAGCTCACCGAGCACAACACCAACGAGGCATACAACTCGCAGGTGTATTCCCGCACGGGCTACGGCTGCTCGGCCGACGGCAAGATGCTCTACATCGTGGTAATCGACAAGTCGACCGACCTCGTCTACGGCAACTCGGCAGGCTGCAACACCTCGGTGATGTGCGAGTTCGCCCGTTCGCTGGGCTGCTCCAACATGGCCAACTTCGACGCCGGCGGCTCGGCCGAAATGATGGTGAACGGCCGCATCGAGAACAAGACCACCGAGGGCTCGCCCCGCAACGTGGCCAACGGCTGGCTCGTGTACAGCATCGCCCCCGAGAACGACGACGACGCCCGCACCGTGGGCAAGCTCGCCTTCGACGAAATATCGCTCCAGGCTCCCATCTACGGGCAGTTCTCGCCCAAGGTGATAGCCTACAACAAGTACGGAGCCGTCCTCGACTACGACTACAAGGACTATACCCTGAGCTGCGACGCTTCGCTGGGCAGCTGCAACGGCAACATCTTCACCGCCGGAGCCAACGCCGGCAAGGGCACCCTCACCGCAAGCTGCGGCGACGTGACGGTAGAGGGCACCGTCGAGGTTGTGCAGTCCGACATCGCCCTGCGCCTCAAACCCCTCCTCATCGACAGCTTCCGCGAATATCCAGTGGAAGTTACCGCCAACATCGGCAATAACGTCTACACCTACGACCCGGCCTCGATTGAATGGACAGTCGAAGACCCCGAAATCGTATCCATCGATGCCAAAGGCGTGCTCCGCGGCCTCCGCGAAGGAACAACGGCCTACACCGGCAAGATAGGCGAATACACCGACCGCGCCGAAGTGACTGTTGAAGTGGCTCCGGCTGCCGAAGTCGACCTCTCCGACTTCAGCGTGTGGGGCGTGAAATCATCGTCGGGCATCAGCAACGACAAGCTCAGCGCCGACGGCCTCTACACCTTCACCTATGCCTCTCCTCGCGACCCCTACGTGGGCCTGACGGGCCCGGTGGCATTTTACAGCCTTCCCGACGCGCTCTACATGGAGTTCACCTCCGACCTGCCGGTGCGCTATGTGTCGGTCGACATGCGTTCGCCGCTGCACACCAAGCTCAACCAGGTGAACCTCCGCACCGCCGACGAACAGCCTTTCGCCGCCGGCACCAAGCACCTCGTTGAACTGCCCATCAGTGAGTTGGGCGGCCCGGCCGACATAGGCATCTACCCCGTGCGCCTCAACTTCATCCGCTTCTACTTCCAGGCGTCGACCGACCACAAGGGCGACCACAGCGTGCGCATCGACCGCCTCTACAGCAAGTACGACCACTTCGCATCGGGCGTCGACCTCGTGAGCGCCGGCAAGGCCGCCAAGAGCGCCACCGTGACGCCCAATCCCGTCGAAGCCGGCGCGCAGCTCACCGTGAGCGGCAAGGCCATATCGAAGGTGTGCGTGTTCAGCACCTCGGGTGTTCTTCTGTCGACTGTCGACGGCGACGGTGCCGACACCCTCGCCATAAGCGCACCCGCGGCAGCCGGCGCCTATGTGGCACAGGTCTACACGGCCGACGGCATGACGGCCTCCGTAATCATCGTTAAATAATCCAAAACAACAATATCCATGAAACGACTCACTCTTGGCCTCTGCATGGCCATCAGCCTGGCGGCATCGGCACAGCTTGCCGATGTAGGCCGTCCCGAGGCCATCATGCAGGGCACTCACAGCGACCTCTATAATCCGGTCCTCAGCCGCGACGGCAGCAAGCTGCTGTTCTCGGCCGCCGACTATTCCAACCTCCGCATCTACGACTTCGCCTCCGGCGCCGCCGCAACCATATGCACCGACGCCCGCTCGGGCTTCGACGCACAGTTCACGGCCGACGGCAGCGAGGTAATCTACGTATCGCAGACCGACGGCGCCGACGGCCGCAAATACCGCCGCCTGCGCAGCTACGACATAGCCCGCGGCGCCAACGCCAACCTCAGCGAACCCGCACGCCGCATCGAGCGCCCGGCCCTGGGCACCGAAGCCATCGACGCACGCATCGACGGCACCACACGCCGCCTGGGCAAACGCGCCGTAAGCCGCGCCGTGCGCACCGAAGGCTCCACCCTCTATATCACCGTCGACGGCAAGGAATCGGCATACTCGCCCGTAGCCTGCGAAGCCGGCTACCTGTGGGAGTCGCTCTCGCCCGACGGCACGAAGGTTATGTTCGTCGCCGCAGGCAAGGGCATCGTCGTAACCGACCTAAATGGCAACGTTCTGGCACGTCCGGGCAACTACGAGGCCCCCGTATGGTTCGGCAACGACCATATCGTGGCCATGCGTGCCACCGACGACGGCCATCAGTACAGCAGCTCGCAGATACTCCTTCTGAGCGCCGACGGCAGCGCCTCGCAGGAACTCACGCGCCCCGAAAGCATGTCGATGTTCCCCGCAGCTTCCGCCGAGGCCGGCAAAGTAGTCTACAACACTGTCGACGGCCGCCTCTACCAAATTTCCGTCAAACTCAAATAACACCGGCACACCATGAAAAAGCAATTGACACTTATAGCACTTGCATGCGCCGGCATTATAGGCGCGACGGCAGCCAACAATCCTCTCAGAATATACATCAACCCGGGCCACGGCGGCCACGAGAGCAACGACCGCAATGTGGTGATAGAGCCCTACGAACAGGGCGACCCCAACGGCTACTGGGAGTCGAACTCCAACCTCGAAAAGGGCCTCGCCCTGCGCGACATGCTGCAGGCCAAGGGCTACGACGTGGTGATGTCGCGCGTGACAAACACGTCCGACGACGACCTCGGCCTCTCCACCATCGTAAACCTGGCCAACAAGTCGCAGGCCGACCTATTCTTCTCCATCCACTCCAACGCCACCGGCACGTCGGCACGCCGCAACTTCCCCCTGATGCTCTACCGTGGCTACGACAACGAGCCGCAGAACCCCGAAGCAAAGGTTGTGGCCGGCATCCTCAACAAGCACCTGCTCGAAAACCATGTGACATGGTGGACCTCGACCACGCCCAACATCCGCGGCGACTGGTCGTTCTATCCCTCCTGGGGCCTCTCGGGCCTTGGCGTGCTCCGCGGCCTCACCATCACGGGCATGCTTTCCGAAGGTTCGTTCCACGACTACATTCCCGAGGCCTACCGCCTGATGAACAAGGAATTCTGCTGGCTTGAAGCCTACCACTTCCGCCGCGCCATCGACGAGTACCTCAAGCAGGACGGCGAAGCCGTGGGCCACGTGTTCGGCCGCCTCAACGACAGCCGCCTCCCCCGCGACGGCAAGTATGTGAAGTACGGCGACGACCTCCTGGCCACCGTCCAGGGCGCCACCGTCGAGCTCTACGACGCCGCCGGCACCCTCGTGCAGAGCTACACCACCGAGACCGTCAACACCAACGGCGTATACGGCTTCCGCAACGTCGCCCCCGGCACCTACACGGTGAAGACGAAAGTCGACAGCCACTACGACGCCGAGCAGACCGTAGAGGTGCAGGCCGACCTCGTGACCTACGCCAATTTCCGCCTCAACAAGGTGCGCACCACACCTCCCCAGGTGCTCGACTACTCCCCCTTCTGGGAAGAAGGCGACGAAGGCGTGCTCTGCAACAGCCCCGTTGTATTCAACTTCAACTGGGACATGGATGTAGAGAAGACCGCAGCCGCTTTCAAAATCGAGCCTGCCGTCGAAGGCACCATCACGTGGGAAGACCTCAACTACCGCATGATTTTCACACCGACGAAGGCCTACGAAACCGGCACGCGCTACACCGTGACCCTCGGCACCGAAGCAGCCCACGCCGGCGGCACGAAGATGGAGAAGCCCCTAACGTTCAGCTTCGTGACCTCCGACCGCAACTTCATGGAAATCATCGGCCAGTCGCCCCGCGAAGGCGACGAGGTGCACTACCGCAACGCCGCCGTTGAGTTCCGCTTCGACAAGCGCCCCGACTTCGGCAACCTCATCGGCCTCGTCACCTGCACCGACGACGAGGGCAAGGAAGTGAAGTTCAACCCCCGCGGCACCACCACGAGCAAGGTATCGCTGCCCTACGGCTACTTCCGCATGACCTTCCTCAACGACCTCGTGCCCGGCAAGACCTACACCGTGAATCTCTCCGGCGACCTTGCCGACCCCGACGGCCTTAAAATCAAGGAGGCCGTGGCCGTGACATTCAAGGCCATAGATGCCGGAACGGAAAAAGAAGGCACCATAGTCGATGACATGACCGACAACGCCGCGTTCACATACAACTCCGACCAGTCTATTTCCGTCAAGAGCCAGAGCGTGAGCCTCAACAGCAAGACCGCGCTCTTCGACCGCTGCCTCAACTTCAAGTATGCCTTCGAAGGCACCGAGGGAGGCGAGGTTCTGTGGAACACCTCGGCCGAAGAACCCGTGACCGTAAGCTCGGCCGACGTTCTCACCGTACACGTCGATGGCGACCTCAGCGAGAACAACCTCTACTTCCTTTTCAGCTCCGACGTGACCGAGAAATACGTGCCCGTGGCCAACCTCAACTACATAGGCTGGCGCACCTTCGACGTGCCACTCACCGCTCTCGAAGAAGGCCAGGTCTACACCTTCCGCGGCGTAAAGATTGTACAGGAGAAGGCATTGCAGAACGGCAGCGGCACCGTGGGCATCGACAACATCGTGCTCCGCGCATCAGCCGGCATCGAGGCTCCCTCCGCCACAGGCCTCACCCTCGGCCCCGTGCCCGCCGACCAGTATCTGGTGGCCAACGCCGACTATGTGATTACCTCCGTTGAGCTCATCGACATGCAGGGCCGCACCGTGGCCGCCACATCGGGCAACGCCCTCTATGTGGGCGACATCGCCGCCGGCAACTACATAGCCGTAGTAAGCTCCGCCTCGGGCCGTGTGGCACGCCGCGTGGCAGTAGCCCACTGATTTAAGAATACCTACAAACCGAATAATGAAAACACGCATCATCACACTTCTCGGAGCGATGGGCGTAGCCCTGACAACTCTTGCCGCCGTGCCCGCCACGCGGCTTGAGTTGCCGGCAGGGGCGCACCACCCGGTGCTCAGCCCCGACGGCTCGCGCCTACTCTTCTCCACCGACTCGCATACCGGCCTCAGCGCCCTCGACCTCGACAGCGGCGACATCACCGTGCTCGACGAAGGAGCATCAGCCGGCTTCCAGCCCGTATTCTCCACCGACGGCACCACGGTGTACTACCGCACCGCCGAGCTCCGCGACGGCCTGCTCTACCGCGACGTCCGCTCGTACAGCTTCAAAGAAGGCCGCTCGCGCCGCCTCGCCGCTCCCACGCGCGACGCCGTCGACATGGCCTCCTACGGCCGCGCCAACTTCGCCGTGGCCGACTACCGCCGCCTGCGCGTGCGCATCGACGGCGTGGAGAAGCAGCTCAATCCCCTCCCCGACAGCCACTCATATCTCTGGGCCTCGCTCTCGACCGACAACAAGCGCCTCCTCTTCACCGAGCCCTTCACGGGTGTGTATGTGTCCGACCCCGACGGCAACAACCCCGTGCAGCTCCTCGGCAAGGGTGACTTCGCCTGCTGGGCCGGCGAACATACCGTGATTGCCGTCGTAACGCACGACGACGGTTACGTCGTAACCGACTCCAAGCTCGTGGCCGTCGACACCCTCACCGGCACCGTCGAGGCCCTCACCGACGCCGACACCATAGTGGGCGAAGCCACAGCCGGTGCCGACGGAACGGTGGTATACACCGACATCGAAGGCAATATGTTCATTTTCAATCTCAACGACCGATGAAACGACTGATGATATTCCTGATGGCCGTCATGGCCATCGCCGGCGGCGCCACGGCCAAGAAAATGAGCGACCTCAAGGTGTATATCAACCCCGGCCACGGCGGCTACACCAGCAATGACCGCCCCATACGCCTCCACCCCTATGCCCAGAACGACACCGCCGGCTACTGGGAGTCGACGAGCAACCTCTACAAGGGGCTGCACATGTACCACATCCTCGACTCCCTCGGCGCCACGCCCTACATCTCGCGCATAAAGAACACCGAGGACGACGACCGCTCGCTCTCCGGCATCTGCGCCGAAGCCAACGCCCTGGGCGTCGACTTGATGTTCTCCATCCACTCCAACGCCGGCGAGAGCATCAACATGCCCCTGATACTCTACCGCGAAGAGACCCTCGGCGTGCCCCGCTACGAAGAGGCCGTACGGCTGAGCAAGATAGTATGGCAAAACCTCTATTCGAGCCAACTCCCCATCTGGACCCGCCACACCGAATACGTATGCGGCGACCTCACCTTCTACGACAGCCAGTGGAAGGGCGGCCTCGGCGTGCTCCGCACACTTTATGTGGTGGGCCTCCTCTCGGAAGGTTCCATGCATGAGCACCGCCCTGAAGCACACCGCCTGATGAACGACGACGTGTGGTGGCTCGAAGCATGGCACTTCGTCCGCTCAATCATGGAATTCTACGACACCGAAGACCGCTTCGTCACGGGCAACGTGGCCGGCATCGTCTACGACAACCACAACCTCCGCGAGACCGTAATGCCCTGCAACTGGACCAAACACGGCCGCGACAAACTCGCTCCGCTCAACGGCACCTACATTGAGCTCCTCGACGCTGCCGGCAAGGTAGTTCAGACGCGCACCACCGACAAGGAGTACAACGGCGCATTCGTTTTCCGCAACGTCGCTCCCGGCAACTACACCGTGCGCGCCGCCAAAGACGGCTACTACGTGCTCGACAAGCCCGTCGAAGTCAAGGCCAACGAAGTCACCTATCAGGACATGCCCATGGACCTCAAGCGCGAGTTCCCCCTCCAGGTGCTCAGCTACGGCCCCAAGGCCGACGACGGCCAGCCGATATCGTGCGCATCGGTGATAGAGTTCGAATTCAACACCGACATCGACGTTAGCACCTTCGAGGCAGCCTTCAAGATCGAGCCCGAAGTCGAAGGTTACTTCACCTACGCCGACAGCTACCACAAGGCCACATTCACGCCCTCGCTCTCTCTCGCACGCGACACCCCCTACAAGGTGACCCTTGCCAAGAGCGTACGCCATCCCGACCCCTTCTACTCCCAGCCCGGCATGACCGACGACCTCGTGTTTGAGTTCCGCACCCTCAACCGCAACCGCCTCGAGCTCATCGACCAGTTCCCGGGCGAAGGCGGAACGGTGCACCTGGCCCATCCCTCGCTTGAATTCCGTTTCGACGCCTCGCTCGACCCCAAGAATCTCTTCGACGTAGTGAGCGTGAAGGACAGCAAGGGCAACGCCGTCGCCGTCAACAAGCGCGGCAGCTCCTACAACAAACTCTCCAACGGCTACGGCAACGTGATCTACGCCATCACGGGCGACCTCACCGAAGGCGAGACCTACACCCTCACCCTCGGCGCCGACCTCCGCGACCGCGAGAGCATACCCCTGGGAGCCGAACGCCACTTCACCTTCAAGGCCGTCGACGTGACGCACGCCGCACAGGGCAGCACCGTGATGCTCGACTTCGAGAACGCCACGCCTCCCTTCGCCTGCAACGAAGAGATAAGCAGCGGCATAGCCTCCAAGGGCACAGCCTTGAAGAGCAACGACTGCCTCTTCAGCAACTATGCCGCCAAGCTCGGCTACCGTTTCGCCGACCAGCGCCTCGGCCTGGTGCAGTGGGACTACACCGGCGAGCCCGTGATATTCAACACCGGCGACCGTCTCGGCCTCTACATCAACGGTGATTTCAGCAACCACGACCTGCAGGTAGCCCTCACCTCGGGCACCGACACCAAGTATGTGTCGCTCGGCGCCCTCGACTTCCGCGGATGGCAATACCGCGACGTCGAGCTCACCACCCTCGAGGCCGGCTATCCCTACCTTCTCACCGGCATACGCGTGGTTCAGAACACGAGCCCCATCACCATGAACGGCGCCATAGGCCTCGACAACCTCACCTGCGTCGCAGCCGGTGCAGGTGTCGAAGGTATCGAAGCCACCTCGGGCGACTTCCGCGCATGGCCGGTGCCCGCACGCGACATGCTCAACGTTGCCGGCCCCGACGCCATTACCAGCCTCGAGCTCTATAACGCCGCCGGCGTAAAAGTCCTCGAAGCCAGCGACGCCTCCGCCCTCAACGTGGCCTCCCTCGTCCCCGGCGTCTACATGCTCCGCGCATCCACCGCCACCCGCAGCGCCACCCTCCGCGTCGCCGTCAAGTAAATCCCCCACCCTCCCCTCGCATCCCCGGCCCCACCGCCGGGGATTTTTTGTGTTTTTGGGTCACCGATCGCGGTTGCTTCCGGTGGATGGTATACGCTTCTTCGAAGGTATTTTCCGCGAACATCTTTCTTGCCTCCTCTTCTTTATGCCTGAATTTGGATTATTATTATTACGCCACAAAGTTACGACGAGCTGGAACGAATTATCCCCGATTTTTTCCCAATGGGAAAAAATCGGGGCGTTAATTAAAGTTAAAGCCACAAAGTGCGAGGGGAGGGGCTTAACGATGGCGGCGGGATTGCAGAGGCTGGGCGTCGGCGGTGAGTTTGAGTTCGGTTCCGTTTGTCAGTTCGATTTCGTAACCGCCACGCTTGCGTGATATCTCTACTATTTTTTGATTACGGAAGTTGGCAGCAACGTAGTCGGATATTGCGGACGGGACGAGGGCCGAGGGGACCGAATTACCACGGGCGGCCTTGATGTCGTTCCACTCACCGTTGTCGCGGAAGTCGATTTCGACTCCACTGTTGAGATCGACTTCGTATTCCATACCCCGGCGGCCGTGGTCCTTTTCGGCCTTTACGATATCGTCGGCGGGGAAATAGGTGGCGAGAAATGCCGTGACTTCTGCGGGCAGTTCGGATTTGGTTACAGGAGTACCTGCACGGAGCACTGGAGCAAGCGATGGCATGATGAAGAGCACTACCAGAGTGAGA
>CABRZA010000022.1 GCA_902475285.1 uncultured Porphyromonadaceae bacterium | reverse complement strand
AGTATTTCGGAATGAGCCAAGTATGGAAGTAGTCTTTTGGTATCGGCGGCTTTTCACCGCAGTAGCCGTCAAATTCAATAATTATATTAATTAATTGGCACTAAATATATTATATGTGGCTGGAGTCGTTGTGGAATTTTAACCTGTCTTTTGTGGCGGGGGGGATGAGGCCGATGCAAGTGGCGCAGGAGGGGATTAGAGCAGGGGGAGGAGGTGGGAGGTGATGGTGGGGGAGGAGAAGCGGGTGGCGGCGGCGCGGAGGGCTTTTTTATCGGTGGGGGCGGTGAGGGTTGTGGCGAGGGCGGTGGCGAGGGCGGCGGTGTTGCCGAAGGGGATTAGGCGGCCTTCGGCGTCGGAGCGGATGATGTCGCGCTGGCCGCCACGGTCGAAGGTGACGGGGATGGCGCCGGCGGCCTGTCCTTCGATGAGGGTGCCGGGGAGGGTTTCGTAGAGCGAGGTTGAGAGGACGATGTCGGCATGGGCGTAGAGTTCGCGGGCGGTGTCGCCGTCGACGGTGCCGAGGTGTATGTGCGGCAGTCGCAGGTCGTCGAGGGCATGCGCGTCGCGCAAGTCGCCGAAAAATACCGCCGTGACCTTTACGTCGCTATCTTCTTTTTCTCCACTCTTCAAACCATTCTTCTCTCCTTCTCCCTTTCTCCAATCGTTCTTCTTCACTATACTATTACCACCATTCTTCAAACCATTCCTCTCTCCTTCACCATCAACCCCATTTCTTAAATCATTCTTCTCTTCCTCGACGTTATTTTCACTTCTCCAACCATTCGTCTTATCTATACCATTATCTCTATCCCTCAAGCTATTCCTCTCACCATCACCACTCCTTAAATCATACTTCTCTTTCTCGACGTTGGCTCCACTCCTTGAACCATTCCACTCGCTCGCGGAGGTTCGGGGGCTGAGTTTGTCGGCGAGGAGGTTGAGGGCTTCGACGGCATAGGGGAGGCCTTTGACGGGGTCGTCGAGGCGGGCGGCGCCCATGAGGATTATTTTGCCTTCGGTGGGGAGGCCCAGAGAGGCGCGGCTGTGTCGGGCTTCGGTGTAGAATTCGTCGACGGGGAAGGCGTTGCCTATGGTGTGGAGTTCCTGGCCGGCGAAGAGGGGACTGCGGCGGCAACGCTCTGCCAGCCACGAGCTTACGGCCACGAAGCGTATGCCTGCGTGGGCATAGAGCTTTGCCTTGGCCGCCCACGTGCGGGCCGAGAGGTCGTGCGCGCCGGCCGAGGAGTGGAGCATGGGGCAGTGCGAGCAGCCTTCGGGGCGCTCGTATGCGCGGCAGTCGCCGGCATGGTGACATATGCCGGTGAGGTTCCACATGTCGTGCATAATCCATATCAGGCGCTTGCCGGCGCGGGCCATACGGCTGATGTCGGCGAAGTTGCAGAAGCCCTGGTTGACCCATGCGAGAATCACCGCATCGGCCTGGGCCACAAGCGGATGACGGCTCAGCGGGAGGCCGTAGCGCCCCGTCGACACCTTGAAGATGTCGGCTCGGCAGCGGCCGTTGTGGAGGTAGATGTTGGCCGCCTCTTCGAGGAAAGGAATCTTGCAGCGCCACGCGGGGGCTGCGACGACAACGCGCGGGTCGTCGGTGCCCTTGTGTGCCACGAGCATACGGGCGTCGACGCCGGCGTCGCAGAGGGCGTGCATGAGGCGTCGCGACACCACTGCCGCTCCTCCGCGCGAGTCGCTGAGGTTGAGAATCACTACCCGTTTCATCGCTTCACGAAGTGCATCAGGGGTGCCATAAGGCTCTTGAAACTAATGTGCTGCTGCCACATGAAGAAGCGGCAGAAGGCCACGAGGATCAGGGCACGAATCACGACGTTGAGCGCCGTAGGCAGTCCGGCCATGGGCAGGAGCCAAACGCCCAAGGCATAGAGCGCTGCCGCCACGCCGAAGCATGCCGAAATCTTGCCTACGGGGTAGCCGATGTCGTAGTAGCGGCGGCCGGTGAAGTAGCTTGCCAGCATCATGAGGGTGTAGCATGCCAGGGCAGCCACTGCGCAGCCCATGTAGCCCATCAGTGGCACGAGGGCAACGTTGAGGAGCACCGTAACGGCCAGTCCGCCGAGCGAGAACCACATGCCCCACACCGTGCGGTCGGTGAGCTTGTACCACACCGAGAGGTTGTAGAATATTCCGAAGAAGAGCTCGCCGAGCATCACTATGGGCACCACTTTGAGGCCCGAGAAGTAGCGCGGCGATATGAAGTAGCGCACGAAATCGAGGTAGAACATCACACCGAGGTATATGAGCAGGGCGAAGGCCACGAAGTAGGTCATGGCATCGCGGTACGACTGGCGTCGGTCCTTGCCGTCGTCCTTCGCCTTCGAGAAGATAAACGGCTCATAAGCAAAGCGGAATGCTTGCAGGAACACCAGGAGCAGGACGGCAATCTTGTAGTTGGCGCCGTAGATGCCCAGGCCGTACATTGCCTCGGCGGGGTCGGCCACAAGGTGAGGGTAGAGAATCTTGTCGATGGTCTGGTTCATGATACCTGCCACGCCGAGCACCAGGAGCGGCGCCGAGTAGTGTATCATCTCGCGCCACAGGCGGCCGTTGAAGCGCCAGCGTACGGCAGTAAGCTCGGGGAGCATCATCAGCAGGTTGACAGCCGAGGCTATCAGGTTGGCCAGGAAGATATAGCCGATGCCGAAGTCGGGGCGGTAGAACCAGTCGACGGTGGCCGGCGCGCTCTTCATCAGCTCGGGGCAGAGGAGGATGAAGAAGAGGTTGAGGCCGATGTTGACGCCTATGTTGACCAGTTTTAGCAGAGCGAAGCGGTATGGGCGCTTCTTGTAGCGCAGGTAGCTGAACGGTATTGCCAGGAAGGCGTCGATTGCGACGCACACGGCCATAATGGCCACATACTCGGGATGGCCGGGGCACTCCATTGCCTTCGCCACGGGCGCGGCGAAGAAGCACACCAGGAGGGCGAAGAGCGTCGACGACGTAGCCAGCGATGTGAGGCTGGTTCCGTAGACCACATCGGGGTCGTTCCAACGCTCGTGGTTGGAGAAGCGGAAGAAGCCCGTCTCCATGCCGTAGGTGATTATTACCATCACCAGGGCCACCACGGAGTAGATGAAAGTGACCACGCCGTACTCCTCGACGGCGAACATTATTGTGTAGAGGGGCACCAAGAGCCAGTTGAGGAAGCGCCCCACGATGGAACTTATACCATAGACGGCAGTGTCTTTGGCAAGACTTTTAATTCCGGCCATCGGCTGTGGAAGATGTTGATGTCGATTGGTTTACATTGTCGGCGGCGCGCGCGGCGGGACGTCGCGCCGAGGTTTCGATATAGCGAGTCACGGCATATGCCAGCACCATGTAGGCCGCGGCGAGAACCCAGAGGGCGGTGTATTCGCGGCTTACGTCGGCGAGTGAGGCGGCGTTGCTGTTGATGCGTATGAAGCCTTCCACGCCCCAAGTAGCGGGCACGCAGTTGCCCACCCACGTCCAGAGTCCGCTCATGGCGTAGCGCGGCCAAGTGAGGCCCGAGAGGAAGAGGAAGAACACCGACGTGAAGACGATGAATATGAAGGGGCTCTCGCGCTCTTTCATCAGTATCACCGACGCCTGGCCCATGAAAGCGGAGCCAAGGAGCAGGGGGAACACGAAGGGGAGGTAGTCGAGCGCCGAGCCGTAGTGCGGCAGGTTGAACATCTCGGGTATGAAGCGGAGCACGTAGACGGTGAAGGGGATGTAGAACACCGTTACGGCCAGCGCCTTTCCCCATATCTGCGCCGACACGGGCACTCCCTGCGGCTCGAGAGGGTCGATGCCGCCGTTTCGGCGTCGGCGCTCGCGCGAGGTGCCTCCCAGGGTGCTGACGCCCAGCACCATGCTCTGTTGGAGAATGAGTATGACTATGCCGGGGATGACAAACGACGCGAAGCCCTGCTCGGTGTCGCCCAGGAAGTTGCTCTCGCTGTTGATGGGCGCCGAGGCACCCCCCGCGAGCGAGCTGAGTCCTGTGGAGGCAATCTTCTCGCCCGTAACCTCCTGTATAATTTCAATCTGAATGTCGGTGAGGGCCGCCACGAAGGCGCGGTATCGCAGCAGAAGGCTCATGTCGGAGTAGAAGGCGGCGTGGGCGGGGATGCCGGCCACGAGGTTCTTTCCGTAGTCGTGCGGAATCTGGAGAATGCCGTAGACCTTGCCCTCTGCCATCAGCTCCTTGGCCTCAGCCATGTTGGCGCAGTAGGCGTAGATTTGCATTGCGGGCGTCGCCGAGGCCGTCATCACGAGCTTTCGCGAAGCCGGAGTGCGGCTGTCGTCGACCACGGCGACGGGAATTTCGCGCACCACCTCGGGGTTGTATATGAGGGTGTATACCACGGGGTATGCCAACGGCAGTGCCACGAAGAATAGCAGGATTGCGGCGTCGTGGGTGATGAGCTTGAGCTCGTTGGCAAACACGCGGCCCAGGCCCACGCACCATTTATGGAGGGAGCTGAACGGATTCATGGCACATATACGGGATTAAGAAGCGCCTTGCGGAGCCTGCCTGCGAGGATGCAGCCCACGAAGGGGAAGAGAATCAGCGCCACGAAGTAGAGGCGGGAGAAGTAGAGCGGCACACCGTTGAGGGCTTCGTTGATGTAGATTAGGAACCAGTAGCGTATGGGTGCGAGATAGCTGAAAATAGCCAGCGCGCCATACATGCTCTGCACTGGGAAGGAGAATCCGGTAAATGAGAAGGAGAGAATGCCGAAGAGGGCGCATATGGAGAATGCCAAACGAGGGTTGGGCACTACCGATGCCACGAATACGGCGAAGCCCTGCGCGGCAAGCACCAGCAGTATTGTGGCAGCAATCATAGCTCCGAGCGAACCGTTGAGCGGCATGTGTGCCACTCCGAACATAGCCCAGAGCGAGAAGACGCCAACGGCCGAGAATATCAGAGTCTGCGGCAGGAGTTTCGACGCCAGCGCTATCCATATGTTTCCCCTGGCCGTTGCGAGCCACTGCGGGGAGGTGCCGAACTTTATCTCTGAGGTGATGGAGAGCACCGTCATGAACGTAATCATCAGGGCCAGTGTGGCCATGGTGAAGGAGGGGCAGAGATAGTAGGCGTAGTTCATCCAGGGGTTGTTGAGGGCGTTGATATCGAAGCTCACGGGCTGCACCAGCGAGGCTGCCATTTCGGGGGCTATGCCCACGGCCTGGAGCGTCTGCATCACCACGCCGGCCGAGGTACTTACGGCTACCGTCTTGAAGCCTTTGAAGGCCAGGGTGCCGGGCACGAAGTAGGTCATGTTGGTGTAGTACTCGAGGGTGGGGGCGTTGCCGGCGAGGGTGTTCTTCTCGAAGTTCTCCGGGATGACGAAGAAACCGAAAATCTTTCCTCGTCGGACACGGTCGAGTGCGTCGTCGTAGCTTTCGCAGCGCTCCTCGATAGATATCATCTGGATTGCGTCGAGCGAGCGAGTGATCGAGCGGCTCATGGCCGAATGGTCCATGTCGACCACGGCGGTAGGCACGCGCTGGGGCAGCCCTTCGCCGAGAAGGTCGAGGAAGAAAAAGACGGTTACGAGTGGCACGAGCACCATGCCGAAGATATAAATCTTGCGGCTGCCCAGACGGCGGAGCTCGCGGCGTACGCCGTCGACGAAACCTACGTTAGCCATGGCTGTGAAATTTGCGGTATTTCAAATCTTTGTGTATCAGGGCTGCTTCATCACCACGCTCATGCCGGGTCGCAGGCCGTCGATGTCGTCGGGTCGGGCCTTGATGCGGAACGTGCGGCTGTCGTAGCTGCCGGTGCTCTTGGTGGAGCGCCAGGTGGCGTAGGAGCCCATGTCGCGGACGTAGTAGATTTTGACGTCGATTTTCTTCTTGTCGAGTGCGGGTATCATCACTTCGACGGTCTTGCCCATGTTTAGCTCGTTGAGGAGTTCCTCGCGGACGTTGAACACCACATAGCGGTCGTCGGCTTTGAGGAGGCTCATGATTGGCGCCCCCATTGCCACGAGCTCTCCCGGCTCTGGGTATACCTGGTCGACGGTGCCGTCGCAGGGAGCCACGAGGTAGCTGTCGTCGAGGACTGCCTGCACCTGGTCGACGCTGCTTCCGGCGGCCGCCACGAGAGCCTCGGCCGAGGTCTTGTCCTCGGTCTGAGCGCCTGCCTTTGCGAGAGCGAGCTGCGAAGCGGCGGCGTCGCGGGCAGCCACGGCGGCGTCGTAGGCAGCCTTGGCCTCGTCGCGTTTCTGCTCGCTCACCACGCCCTCGTTGAATAGGTTGTCGATGCGTCGGTATGTCTTCTCGGTGATTGTGACACCGGCTTCGGCCTGACGGAGGAGGTCGGCGGCGGCTTCGACAATCTGCACGCGCGTGCCGGCGTCGACTTTCTTATTCTGAGCCTGGGCGACCTGACGCATGGCCTCTGCCTGGCCGAGCTGTGCCTCGACGACGGAGGAGTGTATGCGCACCAGGGTGTCGCCGGCCTTCACGGTGTCGCCCTCGTGGGCGTAGAACTCCACGACTCGTCCCGGGAGCTTGCCCGATATGCGGATGTTTGTACCTTCCACCTGGCCCTCGATGTAGTTGTCGGGGCGGTTCATGAAGATGAATCCCACTACGGCTATCACTGCCACTGCGGCGACGACCACCGCCATTGTGGTGAGGAGAGCGCGGTTGGCTTTTCTTTCAGATGTGCTGTCGGGTTGCATAATATTTTGACTGAATGTTGTTTGCGTTTATTTATAAAGTGTGCCGAGAACTTTGGCGAGATATGTGTGGCATAGCTCGACGTCGATCATGGCGTCGATTTGCTCGGAGTGAGCCTTGAGCCAAGCGGTCTGGGCCTCCATGACGATGTCGGTTGTGGCGACACCCTCGCGGAATCCGAGGCTTGCGCTGCGCAGGTTCTCGTCGGCCTTCTCGAGGTTGACGGTGGTCATTCGGTAGGTCTTGTAGGCCTCCTCGGTCTTGAAGGCCGCCTGGCTCACCTGGAGAGACACGAGCTCCTTGGCGTCCTGGAGCTGGAGCTCGCGCTGGATTTCGGCCGACTTGGCTGCGCGGTACTTGTTGTAGTCGCCTCCCCAGTGCCACAGGGGTATCGACACCATGGCACCTACGGAGAACGCGCCTTTGAAGCGCTTCTTGAAGCCGTCGTACATGTTTGGATTCGACACCTCGTAGCTGCCCACGATTGCGACGGTGGGAAGCATGGTGCCGAGAGCCACCTTCTTCTCCTGGCGCGCCACCTCGACGGCCTGGCCGAGGGCGCGAAGGTCGGCGCGGTTGGCGTAGACGTTCTCCATGTCGTATCCTCCGTCGGGTGCGACGCCTTCGGCTGGGAGTGCGAACTCATTGTCCTCGTCGGCGAGGGTGAAGCGGGTGTTGACCGGCAGACCGCACACCTGCGCCAGTGCCATGCGTGCGAGCACGAGGCCGTTGTCGACCTTCGTCATATCGACCTGGGCCGAGTTGAGCTTGACGTCGACGCCGAGGACGTCGGTACGAGTGGCGAGTCCCTGCTCCTGCATGAGGTGGACGTCGTGCGATAGGCTTTCGAGAAGCTCGACGTAGCTCTTTGCGAGGCGCTGCTTGGCCTTGAGCGACACCACGAGCCAGTATGCACCGTCGACGGCGTATATCACGTTCTCGGCCTCGCTGATGTGGAGGTCGCGTGCGGCCTGTTCGGCGGCTTTCGTTATGGCGTTCATTGCCACTATTTTACCTCCCATGTAGACTGGCTGTGTGAGTGTGATTGCCCCGAAGAACACGTTGTGGATGTCGTAGGTCATAGCCTCCTTGGGAATGAGTGCCACCTGCTCGGGTATATACTGTCCGTCGGGACCCTTTACGGGCTCTCCTGTGATTGGGTTCTTGACTATGTTGAACTGGTAGCCCTGCGACGCGAGGTCGAACGACTTTACGGGCAGGAGCTGGTCGGAGTCGAACACCGAGAGTTTTCGCTGGTTGTAGAGGTATCCACCGTTGAAGTCGATGCCCGGGAGGTATGCAGCGAAGGCCTCTTTCTTCTGGTATCCGGCCTGGCGCACCTTCTCGCGCGCAATCATGAGCTGGCGGTTGTTGTCGAGTGCATACTGCCGGAACTGCTCGAGAGTTGTGAGCCCGGGCAAAGAATCGCCCTGCACATCGAGAGCCCTCAGTGCCGGGGAGGCGACAATGACGGCTACACCGAGGAGAGCGGCGCGACGGCATAAAGTGTAGATAGTCGAAAAAGGATTCATAATCGGTAGTTGAAAAACGCGTATAATGTCGGCCGGGTGTGACGTGGCCGGATGCCCCGAGGGCACCGCATCCGACATTCACGATAGTAACCTCGGGCGAGGCCAAAATGTTCAGCCGGAATTAATTCACAAAATTAGCGAAAAAATTCAACTATACCACCTATGTCGGTACTTTTTCTACGAACCCATGCGGGTGCCGAAATGTTTTTATAGTACATTTGCATTATGATTAAAAAAATTCACACTTTATGACACGCTTACTATCTATCGTTTCGCTTGCATTTGCTATCACGGTGTCGGCGCAGACTGTTGAAATGATACCATTCGGAGATTTCAACTCGTGGATAACGCGCGACATCAAGGAGTCGCACATCATAGGCGGCGAGTGGAAAAAATGCTACGCCATAGGTCCGGAATCGACGATTCGGGGCGACAAGCCACTGACGAGTACCGGCGGCTCTCCATGGGCCAGCTCTAACGTTATGGCCAAGGTTATGGGCGTGACTAAGGTTAGCAACGCCGTGTTCCCCGAGACGCGGTCGACGGGCAACCGCTGCGCCAAGCTCACCACGATGATGGAGCACTGCAAGGCCATAGGCATCATCAATGTCAACGTGGTCGTCGCGGGCACGGTATTTCTGGGCAAGATGATAGAGCCGATCAAGTCGACGTCGAACCCCTACTCGAAGATGGAGATGGGCATACCCTACACTAAGCGGCCCAATGCCCTGCGCTACGACTACAAGCTGACGATACCGGCGGGCGCTGGGCGCACTTACAGCAGCGGCATGGGCGGTCAGAAGCATTTCGAGGGCAACGACAAGGCCGAGGTGTTCATCATCCTTCAACGACGTTGGGAGGATGCCGAGGGCAACATCCATGCCAAGCGCGTGGGCACTGGTCGCGAGCTTCTGGGGCGCAGCACGGGGGGCTGGGTGAACGACCACCGGCTGACGGTGCACTACGGCGACATCTCTTCGGAGAGTTACTTCAAGCCCTATATGGGCCTCATTGCCGAGGGCCGGAGCTACTGCGCGCGCAACAGCCGCGGCAAGATGGTGCCGGTTGTTGAGGAGGGCTGGGACGACGCTTCGGCCACGCCGACGCATATGATGGTGATGTTCAGCTCGGGTAGCGGCGAGCCTTACATGGGCACCCTCGGCACGGAGTTCTGCATCGACAACGTGGGGCTGGTGCTTTGAAGGCTTTAAGTCAGAAGTATGAGTGATGAGTGATGAGGTGGGGCGGCGACGGGATGATTTGTCGGCCGAGCGCGGCCGACCACTTTGCGAGCGCGGGCGGCCGCTTTGAGGGGTGGCTTCGACGGTGATGACGATTATCAGGGTGAGTCGGGGATAGTTTTTGGTACGCATAATCTTTGTGGTTTTTTGAATTACGACACAAAGTTACGGCGGGGTTGAGGGGATTATACCCGATTTTTTCCCATTGGGAAAAAATCGGGGTAAAAGGGGCGTTTTTAACTTATGTGAATTGAATTTTTAACATAAAAGTTGGAATACGGCCGGTGATAATGGGGCACGGTGAAGGTTGGGGCGGGGACAAAAAATGGGAGTTTTGCAACACGTGGCGGTGTTGCAAAACTCCTTTTGAATGTGCCGCCTGGTCGGGCGCAATATATTGCGCCCCTACTCGTTGCCAATCAATGCTTTGCGCGTTGGTTCGTGCCTTTGCTGTGCTGTGGGTCAGCGGGCGAAGCGGGTGGCTGAGGATTGGGCGGTGACGATGTAGATGCCGCGGGGGAGGGGGGTGATGTCGATGGCGCCGTCGGTGATGGGGGCCGTGAGGAGGAGTCGGCCGGTGATGTCGTAGACGGCGGCAGAGGTGGCATCGGTGCCGGAGAGGCGGAGGGTATTGCCGTCGACGGTGGCCGTGAGTGCGTCGCCCCGTTCGGGAAGTGGTACGGAGGGGATGGCGCCGTAGTCGCGGTAGAGGGCGTCGACGGGGCCGAGGGTGAGGGATGTGCCGGGGACGTTCTTATTGGCGAGCATGAAGGATATGCTCTTGAGGGTGAGGGGGTAGCGGTAGAAGTCGATTTGGTTGTCGCCGCGGAATGATGCTATGCAGCGGTCGGTGTCGGGCTCGGGCGTGAGGAAGATGTTGACGTTTTTTCCGAGTGCGTCGGTGACAGTGACGGTGAGTTTCTGGACTATTGCGTCGGGGTCGACGAGGCCTATGGATATGGCTTCGGGGATGCTGTAAAGGACTGCGTCGGGGGCTATCTTTATGTTTGAGCCTCGGCCAGTGGCGAGGTCGAAGTCGAGTCGCATGCCGCGTTGTGAGTCGGAGGCGTAGGCGATGTCGAGGTTTTTGACGGCGGCTGTCTTTGTTAGATTGACTTCGTCGGCGTCCTTGCAGGCTACTGCGGTGAGTTGGCTGTGAGCGATTTCGACTTTTACGTCGAAGGATATGTCGATGTCGTGTACGCGGGTCGACACTTTGGCGGAGCCTTCGGCGATGCCGCGCATGTGGCCTTGGTCGACGGTGAGTATTCCTTCGGGCTCGACGGTCCAGGCGAGGGCTGCGGGGTCGATGTCGGTGGTGAGGCCGTCGGCGATGGCCTTGATGCCGCATATGGGCCGGGGTTGGTCGTCGATGAGGAAGGAGGTGTATGTCGAGGATATGTCGGCCACGGGGCGGAGGGTGACGGGTATTTCGGTTTCCATGCCGTCGAACGAGGCTATTATTCGTCCTTCGGTGGCTTCGGTGCCGGCGTGGAACGTGCCCTCGGCGTCGACATATCCGAGTGTGGAGGGCTCGCAGCGGAAGGCGCAGCCGTCGATGCTGTCGGCGACGATTTCGTCGTATTGGTTATAGCCTATTACGCGCAGCTGTGTGCCCGACATTACGGTGGGGGTGAGCTCCATGAGGTCGAATGCGAGGTGGTGGAGTGCGGGGTCGTCGGGCGCGAGGGAAACTGCGAGCATGGCGTCCTGGACGGGGCGTACGGAGCCTCTGCCGGGGATGTTGAGCATCTGCTCGTCGATGACTATTGCAGCGGAGCCTCCGCTGTCGAAGTTGACTACGTCCCATGCTCCGTGCTCGACGAGCCACGCGGAGAGCTCGATGCAGTCGACGCCCTTGCTTGCGGCCGACATTTCGGTTGTGGCGATGTAGAGCTTGGTTTTGTCTTTCGACAGTCCGACCATGACGCGCGAAGAGAGCTCGTACTCTCGGCCGTTCTCGAAGTTGTTGAATTCGCCTTCATGGAGGACGCCGTCGTGGACGATGCTGGGGTAGCCGTGGAAGGCGTTGAGGATGCGTGCCGGCTTGTCGCCCCATCCGTCGGCCGAGAAGCGCTGGGTGACGGTTATTTCCTCGCCGGGGGCCACATGGCCTTCGAGTGCGGCGAGCTTGGATCCTCGGAGGTAGAGGACGTACTGGGAGCCGTCGGGGGCGGTGGCCGCGGGCTCGGTGCCGTAGGACTTGACGCGGCAGCGGACGGGGTCGCCGTTGACGGTCCATGCGTCGAGGGGCTCGACGACGACGTAGACGCCTTCCTCGGTCAAGGTCTTGGCGTTGAAGCGGTTGTAGAGCACGCAGTCGCCGTAGATGCCTCCGTTGAGGGCGTTGTAGTAGTCGATGTCGACGCGTGTTCCGTCGGCGGTAGTTACGAAAGATTCGAGCACGGGATAGAAAACGGAGCCGCGGCCGTCGTCGGTAATGGCGAGGAGTGAGCGGCCGGTTTTAGTCCATGTCACTTCGCCCTCGCTGATATTGAGGCCGATGCAGACGCCGGCGTCGTAGCTGAAAAAGTCGTGGTTCCAAGCCACTTTCACCTGATGGCCGGGGCGCGAGTTCTCGCGGTAGTGCGTCATTACGTCCCAGCGGAGGGGATCGGGGACAGCATGGCGGCTCTGCACCTGTTCGATTTTTGCGTATTCATTGGAGAGGTCGACTTCGACGAACCAAAGGATGAGTGGCTTGTCGGGGTATACGACTTTCATATAAGTCATGCCGGGACCTACCTTGTGGTGGGCGAGGACTTTGGACGCTCCCCAGTTGTAGACGAGGTCGACGGCAGCGGCGGGCGCCGCTGCGGCCATGAGGAGTGCCACAGCCACGGCGGCTCGGCGTATTCCTCCGAAAATAACGGACTTTGGAAATTTCATAGTTGTCGTTTTAAGGTATATTTGGTGCAAATATAGATAAAATATCGCGAAATTTGAGTAAATTTGCGGATAAGTTTGCGTCCGATGCCTACGATTTCGGCGGACGCGGTACATAACATGCTGAATATCAAATCTCATATATGAGCTTTACAACCGATTTCAAAGCGCGCGTGGGCGCCATTGCCACCACTCGGTGGATTCGTTTTGCAGTAGTGAGCCTGGTGTTCCTTGCCTGGGTGGTGTGGATGCAGACGTGGTGGCTGGCGCTGTTCGAGATACTTCTTTTCGACATCTATATCACGGGTTACATTCCCTTCACCTGGTGGAAGAAGAGCCCGTCGGCGGTGACCCGCACGGTGATGAGCTGGGTGGATGCGATAGTGTATGCGCTTGTGCTGGTGTATTTTGTGTTTGCCTTCGTGGGGCAGAATTACCAGATACCGTCGTCGTCGCTTGAAAAGACTTTGCTTACGGGCGACTATCTGTGGGTGAACAAGATGGTCTACGGCCCCCGCGTGCCGATGACGCCGGTGCACTTTCCGCTTGTGCACAACAGCATTTTCGGGATGAAGTCGTATCTCGACAATCCGTCGACCAAATACCACCGCCTCAAAGGCTTGCGCTCGGTTGAGGAGGGCGACATAGTGGTGTTCAACTTCCCCGCCGGCGACACGGTGGCGACGAAGTTCGAGGACTCGCCCCAGTACTACGACCTGCTGGTGAAGCAGTACGGCCGGGAGACTGTTCACTCCGACAAGGCCCACTTCGGCGAGGTTATCTACCGCCCCGTCGATCGCCGGCAGAACTTCGTGAAGCGCTGCGTGGGTCTGCCGGGGCAGACGTTCCGCATCGTCAACGATACGATTGTAATCGACGGCGAGGCTCGGCCTACGCCTAAGAATGCGCAGTTCAACTATATCTTCGCCACAAGCCGTCCGCTGAGCGACGACGACCTACGCGATCTCGACATAACGGCGACCGACATCTATGGTTATGCCCCGGGTTCGGCGTCGCGCGTGAACCTGGCGCCTTTCCTGCCGGGAGCTGCAGAGAACACCTACGCCTACACTGCGCCTCTGACGCAGGGCATGATAGAGGCCATGCGCGGGTCGGGGCTGCTGCTCGACGCGGTGAAATTCAACGATATAGCGGGCTACTTTGCCGAAATGGACCTGAGCAGCTATCTCTTCCCCTACGGGAGCGAGGGCGACTGGACGCTGAGCAACTACGGCGGCGACGAGGGGCTCTACATTCCCCGCAAGGGCGACACCATAGAGCTTACGGCCGACAACTGGACGCGCTACAACCGCTGCATACGCAACTACGAGAATCATCCAGAGGCTTACTGGAACGAGGCCGAGGGCCGCGCTTATATCGACGGCAAGCCTGCCGGGAGCTATACCTTCGGGATGGACTACTACTTCATGATGGGCGACAACCGCGATTTCTCGCAGGACTCGCGATTCTGGGGCTTTGTGCCCGAGGACCATATCGTGGGCACGCCGATGATAGTGTTGGCGTCGTTCGACCAAAACCGCGGTCTTTTCGACGGCAAGATACGTTTCGACCGCATACTTCGCGACGCCAATCCCGACAAATGATGGCTTCGCCGTTGGTGATATATCCCGAACTGACGGCGGTGGTGGCGCCGATGCTTTTCGGGCCGGTGGAATACTACGCGGCCGTGGCGCGCTACGGCGCCACGGTGATTGACAGAGACTTGCGCTACGACAAGCGCAACAAGGCCGTGCACCGCTACGATATTGCCGACACGCGGGGGCGCCTTACGCTTACCGTGCCGGTGAGCAAGCCGGCGACGGAGCGCGAGGGGCAACGGCTGTGGGCCGACATGCAGGTGTCGGCGCACGGGCGATGGTGGGAGGTGCACGCCACGGCGCTTGAATCGGCCTACGGGCGTACGCCGTATTTCGAGCATTATTTTCCTAAATTCGAGGCGCTTTTCGCGGCACGCCCCCTGGCCGAGCCTGAGGGAGTGGTGGACCTCTGCCTGCGGGCGGATGCAATCGTCCGCGAAATTTTAGGCATCCCGGCCCCGATTCTGGGCGACGTATCTAATGCAGTAGGGACGCGCCATGGTGCGTCCACCGAGGCGGAACATTCATTAAACACCGACGGGGGCATTGAATATTACCACAGCCTGGGTGGACGCACCATGGCGCGTCCCTACGAAACAAGCGACGAAATCGCCCCCATAAAATACCACCAGGTGCGGCAGGCGGAGCTGGGCTTCATTGCTGGGCTCAGCGTGCTCGACCTGATATTCAACGTGGGGCCTGAGGCTCCGCTATTCCTTAGATAAATCGGTTGGCAGCCAGCGGTAGAGGCGGTCGGCGGGACGTATTTTGCCCGGGACGGCTATCGAGAAGCTCTCGCCCTTTACGGTGCGCTCCACGCTGCGGCCGTCGACGCGGATGTCGTCGACGGTGATGATTACGGCGCCCGTCGTCGGGCCGGTGATGACTACCTCGTCGCCACGGCAGAGCTCGGCACCTTCCATGAAGAACTCGCCCACGCCCAAGCGCGAGTACCACTTCACGCCCTTGGCCACGTACTGCTTGACGCGCGTGGCCGAGGAGCCGTATTTGCCCGACCATTCGCCCAGGCGCTGGCCGAGGTAATAACCGTTCCAAAAGCCTCGGTTGAAGATTTTTGCGAGTTCTTCGTCCCAGCGCGCCACGGCCTCGGCGCCGTAGGTGCCTACGCATATGGCCTCGAGGGCCTCGGAGTAGCAGCGCACGGCGGTGGCCACATACTCGGGGCCGCGGGCACGGCCCTCGATTTTGAACACACGCACTCCGGCATCGACCATGCGGTCGAGGAAGTGTATGGTTTTGAGGTCCTTGGGCGACATGATGTATTTGTTGTCGACGTTGAGACTGTCGCCGGTCTCGAGGTCGGTCACTTCGTAGCCTCGCCGGCAAATCTGCGTGCATGCGCCCCGGTTGGCGCTGGAGTTCATCTGGTGAAGGCTGAGGTAGCACTTGCCCGATACGGCCATGCAGAGGGCGCCGTGGCAGAACATTTCGATCTTCACCTTCTCGCCGCGGGGGCCGGTGATGTTCTCGCGGTCGATGGCGTCGGCGATGGCGCGCACCTGGTCGAGGTTGAGCTCGCGTGCGAGCACCACTACGTCGGCCCACTGGGCATAGAAACGCACGGCCTCGGTGTTGGAGATGTTGCACTGTGTACTGATGTGCACCTCCACGCCCTTGCGGCGGCATGCGCGGATTACGGCAATGTCGGAGGCAATTACGGCGGTGATGCCGGCCTCGCGGGCGGCGTCGAGGATGGCGTCGACCTTGGGGATGTCGTCGTCGTAGGCTATGGTGTTGACCGTCAGGTAGGTGTTTACGTTCTTCTCTCGGCAGATGGCCACTATGTGGCGGAGGTCGTCGAGGGTGAAGTTGGCGCTCGAGCGCGAGCGCATGTTCAGGCCCTCGACACCGAAATATACGGCGTCGGCGCCGGCGTCGATGGCGGCGGCGAGGGAGTCGTAGCTGCCCACAGGGGCCATTACCTCAAAATCGCTTCTTTTCATATGCAGTCAAAGGTATACAACACACCATACCCCGCGGCAGGCGCGGGATATGGAGGAGTGTGGGATGTGCGCTTGTCGCGACAGTTATTCGCCCTGAGCGGGAGCTTCGGCGGGAGTCTCGGCAGCGGGAACGGCAGCCGGGGTGTCGAACTGGCCTGCGGGAGCGGCAGCAGCTGCGGGAGCTGCTACGGGCTGTGTGCGGAGCTCGTTGGCGGTGGCGCGCTTGGGCATGGTGAACGAAGAAATCACCGAGAGGAGCACCAGGCAGCCCACGAGGGTCCATGTGGCCTTTTCGAGGAAGCTGTTGGTCTGGCGGACGCCAATCACGGCGCCGGCACCGCCGAACTGCGACGAGAGGCCGCCGCCTTTCGATTTCTGAATGAGGACGATGCCGATGAGGAGCACCGCAACGATAACTGTCAAGACAATGATGACATAATACATAGTTCAACTATTTTTCTTTGGCGTCGCCGGAGGGGTTTTGGCTCTCCATGTGGCGCCGGTTTATTATCAGTTTCTGCAAAAATCGCAATTGGTCTGCAAAGTAAGCACTTTTTTTTGGAAATTTCAAACTTAGCGACGATATAATTTCAAAAGCACGCTCATAACGGCCCTGTTTTATGAATAATTTTGCCAGACTTTCGCTGAGTAGGGAGTCGTCGGCGGGTGCGGGAGCCTTCGCGGGGCGCGGTTCGTTGCGCGGGCGGCGCTTGGGCGCGGGCTCGGGTTCGTCGGCGCGGGCAGGGTGGTGGGTGGTGATGAAGGCGTTGATTCGCGCCATCTGGTCGTCGGCGTCGGCGGGGGTGTCGGCCGGTGTGGGGAGCTCTTCCTGTTCCTGCCGCGCCAGGAGCTCGGCATAGTCGGGCGCCGGGTTGAAGATGAGGCGTTCGAGCTGGGCGTCCTCTTCGGGCGACGTGCTGCCGTAGGTGCGCAGGAAGACGTCGATTACGTCGTCGGTCTGCGGTGCGGCGGGGGCGGCGGTCTCGGGATAGAAGTCGCTCCACGCCTTGCCGCGCGAGGCGTACATTAGGGCGTCGGTGCTGAGAGCACCGAGTGCCACGACGGCTTTGAGTGCCGGAGCTTCGGCCTCCATGTCGGCCGGCAGATGCCGCAGCAGCTCCACGGCGCCGGCGGTGAATGCGGGGAAACGGCGCACGGCGTCGAGCATGGCGCGGGCGTCGGCGGCATCGGCGGGGGTGCCGTCGGGGAGGGCGCGCAGGCGCAGGAAGAGGCTTTCGATATCTTGCTGCTCCATTACCAGTCGCCGAGAGTGGCGTTGAAAATCAGTTCGACAAGTTCCTGTGTTATCTCGTCGCAGAGCTGGTCCTGCACGTCGGTGAGCATCTCGGAGGATGGGAAGTCGCGGTAGGCGCTGAACGTCTGGTCGACGTCCTTGCCCTCGGCCTTGTTGTCGGTATACTTCACCCGCACCTGTATGGTGAGGCGCGTCATTGAGCCGTAGCCGTCTTCCGATACGGCCTGCGGCGAGAGGTTGTAGCCGGTGATTTCGCCTTCGAGCTGGAGGTCGGATGCGCCGTCGGTCACCTGCAGGCGGGTGTTCTTGTCGATGTAGTCGTTGAGGGCGTTCTCGAACATCGGTTGCAGGGGAGGGTAAACCAGGGCGGCGCGAATGGGAAATTCGGACACGCTTATGGTGCGGTATACGTTGTAGTCGAGCGCTGAGCCGTTGAAGGTATACTTTATGCTGCACGCCGCCAGGAGCGTGCAAATTGCCGCTGCGGCGATGAGGCGAAGTTTATTCCAGACCATATTCCTTAATTTTACGGTAGAGCGTGCGCTCGGATATTCGGAGCTCGGCGGCGGCGGCCTTGCGGTGGCCGTCGTTGCGGTGGAGGGCACGGCGTATGAGTTCGCGCTCGTTCTCTTCGAGGGTCTCGGGGGCCGACTCGATGTCGACGCAACGCACCTCGCGGCAGTCGTCGGTGTCGGGCTCGCGTCGCTGCACCACCAGGGCGGTGGAGGCCGGGAGGTTGTGCAGTTCGGGGAGGGTTTCGGGGGCACCGTGCTCGTCGAGGCGCTTCTGCAAGGCGTCGATGCGGCTGCGGAGGTTGAATATCATGCCCAGGAGCATCTCGCGCTCGCGCGAATAGCTGTGTGCGTCGCTGTCGGGGATTGCCAGCAGGAGGGTGTCGGAAATTTCGGGAAGGTAGCCTTCGAGCGTGGCGCCGTCGACGGTGCGCCCGCTCTCGAAGAGTGCCACCTGCTCCACCACGTTTTTGAGCTGGCGCACGTTGCCGGGCCAGCGGTAGCGGCGCATGGCGCTCTCGGCGTCGGGGCCGAAGGTCACCGCCGGCATGCGGTAGCGCTCGGCGAAGTCGGAGGCAAACTTGCGCGTGAGCAGGCGCAGGTCGTTGCCACGGTCGCGCAGCGGCGGAATGTGAATCTGCACGGTGGAGAGGCGGTAGTAAAGGTCCTCGCGGAAGCGTCCTTCGGCCACGGCGCGGAGCAGGTCGACGTTTGTGGCGGCGACGATGCGTATGTTGGTGCGCTGCACTTTCGACGAGCCTACTTTCAGAAACTCGCCGCTCTCGAGCACGCGCAGCAGGCGTGCCTGTGTGGTGAGGGGCAGCTCGGCCACCTCGTCGAGGAAGATGGTACCTCCGTCGGCCTCCTCGAAGTAGCCCTTGCGGGTGTCGACGGCGCCGGTGAAGGCTCCTTTCTCGTGGCCGAAAAGCTCGGAGTCGATGGTGCCTTCGGGTATGGCGCCGCAGTTCACGGCAATGTAGCGGGCGTGCTTGCGGGGGCTGTAGGCGTGTATTATCTGAGGAAAGAACTCTTTGCCGGTGCCGCTCTCGCCGGTTACGAGCACCGAGAGGTCGATGGGCGCCACGCGGAGGGCACGCTCGACGGCGGCAATGAGCTTGGGCGCATTGCCGATGATGCCGAAACGCAGTTTTGCAGCCTGCACGTCGGGCTCGGAGTTGGAGACTGAAGCTTGCATTTGCATGAATTGTAGCCGACAAAGTTACGAAAAAATCCCCACCGCCGCAAATCGCCCGCGGTAATGGGAATTGATGATGGAAAATTGGGGATTGGCGGAGATGGAAAAGTATGATATACCATACTTTCTGCACGCATTATTATGGCAGATTGGAGCTGTGTACCTTAAAAGTATAATTTATTGTACTTTTGTTTGGTGGTATCGAATATTCTCCTTATTTTTGTGGAAAAAGTTTATTATAATGGACTATGGAGCTGAAAGACATAATGAAGCAACGGCGTGAGACGCTTGCTCTTACCCAGCAGGACCTTGCCGAAATGTCGCAGGTAGGGCTTGCCACAATCAAGGATATAGAGCGCGGCAAGGGCAATCCTGCACTCGGCACAGTTAAGAAAATTCTTGAAGTCCTCGGCCTCGAAATCGAATACCGCATAAAGAAAACAGTATGAGACAACTTGAAGTTTATTTCAATAATACCAAAGCCGGGGTGCTCACCGAGCGGCATCCGGGGGCCGGATATTCTTTTCAGTATTGTGAGGAGTATCTTGCATCTCCTCTGCCTCCTGTTTCCGCAACACTACCCAAACGAGCCGAGGCGTATAGTTCGGAGCACCTGTTTCCGTTTTTCTCAAATATGGTTCCCGAGGGAGCCAACCGGCGTGTGATATGCCGCTCTTTGCGAGTTGATGAGAAGGATTTTTTCGGCCTGCTCGAAGCTATGGCCAACAGAGATTTTATTGGTGCCGTAAATATAAGGAGACCGAGCGATGATTGAAATAAAGAGCTGCCCCTCTTCTCTCGTGGAGGGATTTGATACATATAGCCCGAAGGCGGCCAGAACGCTGTTTGGGGCGCCAAAAGTGAATCCGATGCTTGGCTTTGATATCGACGAGTTCCGAAATATCGGCGAGATTGCCGAAGCCATGCGCCGCATATCGGTGTCGGGAGTGCAGGAGAAATTTCCTGCTGTAATCAGCCATGGCCATATATGTATTGCCGGCGATAAAGAGCGCTCCACGCACATATTGAAACCCGCGCCATGGGACCGCACTCTGCGCGACCGCAAGATGATTCCGGCCAACGAACATCTCACCATGCAGATTGCCTCGCAGGTCTACGGCATATCCACGGCCGCCAACGGGCTGTGCTTTACGCCCAAAGGTCAGGCGGTATATATTACTCTCCGTTTCGACATCCTCCCCGACGGCTCGAAATTACCGATGGAGGATTTCGCCTCTTTGATAGGCCGCAACGAGCCTACGGCCGGATTGCACTTCAAATACAACGGATGCTATGAAGATATTGCAAAGGCTATAAGAGCGAATGTGGCCGCATGGATGGTCGACATGGAGCGCTTCTTCGAGCTTGTGGTTTTCAATTACATTTATGCCAACGGCGATGCGCACCTTAAAAATTTCTCGTTGATACTCGACGGGCAGGACTATCGCTTGGCTCCGGCCTACGATTTGATCAATACCGGTCTTCACGTCGACGGCGATGATTTCGGCCTCGACGGAGGCCTGTCGCCCGATATGGAAAAGAGCGACGTGCTCGAGCGCACCGGGCATGCCTGCCGTCTTGATTTCGAGCGCTTCGGAATCAAGATAGGCCTCGTGAAGAAACGTATCGACAGAATCCTCGACCGTTACACTTCTTTCCCCGATGCGGCCCAACGGCTTGTCGACAACAGCTACCTCTCCCCCAAGCTCAAACGCACCTACGTCCGCATCGTCAACGAGCGCATAACCCGCTTCAACCGAGTGTCGGAATAACCACTGGCAGTACGAAGCCTCGCACAGAGCCCCTGGATAAACCGCCTCGACAGTTTAATCTCACGCAGAGGCGCAGAGAAGTGGAAGTGGCAAAAATCGACCTTCATTAAAATTTTTGCAATAAGAATTGCAGAAATGGGGAAATGTGTCTACCTTTGCCGTGTATATCGCACGCCGAGGCCCGATATGGGCACGGGGCGGGATGCAGTTATCGCCATGGCGCTTGTCGTGGCAATACATAATGAAAGCGTTTACTTACGCTAATTCTTGGCTCATAGGAATCTCGCAAATTCTTCAATTACAGTCAGGAACGTAGCAACGGTAGATGCCTTCCGGTATGATAATATTGTAGAGATTGCTCGTTGCAACCTCTCATTGATATATCATACAGCGTGAGGCTTCGGCGTTGCTCTTTCTACTGTGATAGGCAATGCGAGAGCCTCTATGAGCGGAGAGAGCAACAAGTAGAGCATCTCACGCTTTTTTTGTAACCGCCC